>DAMABW010000088.1:9935-13729 GCA_031999925.1 Massilia sp.
CCGGCCAGAAGACCTACAACGGCGTCGCCATCCTCTCGAAATTCCCGATTACCGACGTCGTCAAGAACAACCCGCGTTTCGAGGACGAGCAGCAGCGTATCATCGCCGCCACCATCGAGGGCGTGCGTTTCGTCTGCGCCTACATCCCGAACGGGCAGGCGGTCGATTCGGACAAATATGTCTACAAGCTGGCCTGGCTGAAGGCGCTGCACGAGTGGCTGGCGGCCGAAATGCGCGCGCACCCGCAACTGGCGCTGCTGGGCGACTACAACATCGCCCCGGAAGACCGCGACGTGCACGATCCGGCCGAATGGGAAGGCAAGATCCATTTCTCGGACAAGGAAAAGGCGGCGATGACCGCCCTGGTCGACCTGGGCATGGTGGACGCCTTCCGCATGTTCGAGCAACCGGAAAAGCAGTATAGCTGGTGGGATTACCGCATGATGGCCTTCCGCCGCAATCGCGGACTGCGCATCGACCACATCCTGCTGTCGACCGAACTGGCGAAGCGCTGCACGGCCTGCGTGATCGACCGCGAACCGCGCAAGTGGGAGCAACCGTCGGACCATACGCCGGTGATTGCGACGCTGGATTGATTATTTGATCGCGGCTTCGATCGCGCGTGCGGCCACGATGCGCGAACGATCAGCGCGTGGGCACGGGGCGCCTAGCGCGGCCCGGCCCACCCTACGCATGCATTGGCCTGTGGCTTCGGATACGGTAGGGTGGGGTCATTGATGCCAGTGGCATCAATGACGTGCCCACGCGGTTTTTGACGGTCACGCGCCAGCATCAACGGCCAGCAAATCGCGCGTCGCCTCGCTATCGAGCGCCTTCGCAAACAGCCAGCCCTGCACGTACTGGCAGCCATACCCGCGCAGCAGCGCCAACTGCTCCTCGGTCTCCACCCCTTCCGCCACCACCTGCAACTGCAGGCTGTTCGCCAGCGCCATCACGGCCGCCACGATCGCGCGGTCCTCGCTGCTCGCTTCCAGCTCGCGGATGAAGGCGCGGTCGATCTTGATCTTCCGGACCGGGAAGCGCTTCAAATACGCCAGGCTCGAATACCCGGTGCCGAAGTCGTCGATCGACAGCCGCATGCCCATGCGGTTGATCTGGCCGAGGATCTCCAGGGTCTGCTCGCTGTGCTGCATCAGCGCCGACTCGGTGATCTCGAACTCCACCAGGGTCGGATCGATCCCGGTTTCTTCGACGATGCGCCGGATCGAGGTCACCAGCGCGCGGTGCATGAACTGGCGCGCCGACAGATTGATCGCCAGCGGCACCGCCGGCAAGCCCTGGCGCTGCCAGGCCATGCTCTGCTCGCAGGCGCGGCGGATCACCCACTCCCCCACCGGCACGATCATGCCGTTCTCTTCCAGGATCGGAATGAAGTCGTCCGGCAGGGCCAGGCCGATGCCCGGCCGGCGCCAGCGCAGCAGCACTTCCAGCGCATGCACGCGGCGCGTGGCCATGTCCATGATCGGCTGGTAGAAGGGTTCGAACTCGCCGTTCGCCAGCGCCGTGCGCAGGCTGGTCTCGAGCTCGAAGTGGCGCGCCGCGGCCTGGTTGATGTGCTGCTCGAAGAACTGGTAGTTGTTGCGGCCGGCCGCCTTGGCGTGGTACATCGCGCTATCGGCATGGCGCATCAGGGTCTCGACATCCTGGCCGTCGTCCGGATACAGGCAGATGCCGATCGAAGGCGAGATGTGCAAACTGTGGCCGTCCACCGGCACCGGGGTGGCCAGGGCCTCGATGATCTTGTCGCCGACCGCGTCGCACTCGCGCGCCGCATGCACGCCCGGCACCAGCACCACGAATTCGTCGCCGCCCAGGCGCGCCACGGTGTCGCTGGCGCGCACCGCGCGGCACAGGCGATTCGCGACTTCCTTCAACAGGTAGTCGCCGGTCAGGTGGCCGAGCGAATCGTTGATGTTCTTGAAGCGGTCGAGGTCGATGAACATCACGGCCAGTTTCGTGCCCGAGCGCCCCGCCGCCAGGATCGCCTGCTCCATGCGGTCGGTGAGCAGCGCGCGGTTCGGCAGGCCGGTCAGGCTGTCGTGGTAAGCCATGTGGTGCACGCGCGCCTCGGCCTGGCGCCGTTCGACGATCTCGTCCTGCAGCAGCGCATTCGCGCCGGCCAGCTCCGCCGTGCGCTCGGCCACCCGCACTTCGAGCTCATCGCGCGCGCGCCGCACTTCCTCGGCGGCTTCGCGCTGCGCCGTGACGTCGTCCACCATCCAGACGCTGCGTCCGCCGGGGTTTTCGAGGTCGAAGGGCCGGCCGGACAGCCGTGCCCAGAACACTTCGCCGTCGCGCCGCACCAGGCGCCGCTCGGACACGTGCACGCGCCCGGCCGCGAAGTCGCGCGCGGTCTCGGCGCGCGCCGCCTGCCAGCCGTCGCTGTCCGGATACAGCGAGCGCACCGATGCGCCGCTGATGCCGCCCGCCGTGCAGCCGAACAGCTCTTCCATCTTGCGGTTGCAATGCAGGGTATGGCCGTTCTCGACCACCGCGATGCCGAGCACCGCGCTGTCGAGGATGGCCTGGTTTTCCAGCAGCGCGTCGCGCAGCGATTCCTCGCTCTGCTTGTGGCGGGTGCGGTCCTCGATGATCCAGGCGTGGCCGTGGGCCGGCTCTTCCGGGTTGACCATGAAGCCGATCAGCTGCACCCACAGCGGCACGCCGTCGGCGCGCACCATCTCGATTTCGGTGGTGTAGGAGCGGCCCTGGGCGAACTGCGCGAGCGCGGCGTCGCCGACGGCGTCGCAGGCGGCGTCGGTCCGGTACAACTGGCGCACGTGGACCGGGAGCGGCGTGTCGCCGCGGTAGCCGAACATCTCGCGAAAGCCGCCGTTGCAGCGCGTGATGCCGCGGTGGCGCGTGAAGATGATCGCCAGCGCCGAATTGGTGAGCAGCGCCTCGACTTCGAGTTGGGCGCGGCGCGCTTCGGTGACATCCTCGACGATCCAGATGGTGCCGGCTTCGCGGCGGCCGGGTTCGACCAGATGGGCGCGCACCCGGCACCAGAACAGCGAACCGTCGCGGCGGCGGAACTGCTGGCCCGCTTTCTCGAAGACCTCGCCCTGGGCGATGGTGCCGAAGGCGCCGTCCATGAAGCGGACAAAGGCTTCGGGCGACTCGAACATGTCGACCGGCGCCACGCGCGCCAGCTCTTCGGGGCTGTAGCCGGCCATTGCGGCCAGGCGCGGATTACAACTGCGCATGCGCCCGCCCTGGGTGAACAGGATGCCGACCGGCGCGTTCTCGATCAGCACGCGCTGCTCCAGCACCGTGGTGCGCAGGGTCTCGCGGCCCTGTTCGTAGGCGCTGACGTCGGCAAAGACGATGCTGGCGCCGCCATGCGCGAGCGGCTGCGAACGAACCAGCACCTGCACCTTGCCCCGGGCCGTGCCCAGCACGCCGTGCCAGTTGCAGTCGAGGTGCAGGGCCTGGGCCAGTTGGCCTTCCGCGGTCTGGGCGGCGGCGTCGACGAAGAGCTCAGGCAGGGTACGGCCCAGCGGCGAAGCGCCGAGCAGCAGGGCCAGTGCATCGTTGGCGGCAATGATGACGCCCGCGCCATCGCAGGCACAGGCAGGGGCGCCCAGCAGCCGCAAGGCATCGGCGACGAGGGCGGGTTGGCTCGACATTCTGTCCATCTTCAGGTGCATCCCAGGCGGCAGCCTCTGGATCCGGGCCGCATATTTCGTTGCCAGATGATAAACCACGTTCGAGAAAAACTACTAGCACAAAGGAAATATTAAAAACAAAAACGGTGAGGTGTCGTATTGACG
>DAMABW010000089.1:0-13581 GCA_031999925.1 Massilia sp.
ATACCGGCACCCACGATTCGCTGCTCGACGCCGGCCAGTTCATCGCGGCGATCCAGAAGCGTCAGGGCCTGAAGATCGCCTGCCCCGAGGAGATTGCCTGGCGCATGGGCTATATCGACGCTGCGCAACTGCAGCGGCTGGCAGAGCCGCTGGCGCGCAGCGGATACGGCGACTACCTGTTACGGATCATGCACGAGCGGCATGAAGAACATGACGCGGGCGGCCCGGGCCGCCCGGCGTAGCGCTTACGCCTGCGGCTTCGGCAAGCCACCCAGCAGGGCGGCCAGTTTCTGCTTCGGCTTGGCCTGCGTGCTTGACGCGGCCTGGACCGCTTCGCGGCGCGGCGCGTTCGACGGCTCGTAGGGCTTGAGGAACCACGGATCGATTTTCTCGCGGCGCGGCGATGGGCCGGCGCCGTAGCTGCGCGGCGCGCGTTCGCTGCGTTCGCCACGGCCGGCATCGCTGCGGCCCGGCTCCGCGCCAGGACCCGTGCGCGGGCGGCGCTCGCCCCGCTCGGCGCGTTCGCCATCGCGGTCGCGGCTGCGGGCGCGCGGCGTGAAGTTGCTCAGCTCGCCGCGCTGGACGGTTTGCTTGATCAGCTTCTCGATGTCGGCCAGCAGGCGCTCGTCCTTGTCCGAGTACACCGAGATCGCATCGCCCGAGGCGCCGGCGCGGCCGGTACGGCCGATGCGGTGCACGTAGTCTTCGGCGTTGTAGGGCAGGTCGAAGTTGATCACGCAAGGCAGGTCGGAAATGTCGAGGCCGCGCGCGGCGACGTCGGTCGCGACCAGCACCTCGATTTCGCCCTTTTTAAAGGCTTCCAGCGCCGCCATGCGTTCCTGCTGGGTCTTGTCGCCGTGAATCGCCGAGGCCTTGATGCCGCACTGCTCGAGGTGGCGTGACAGGCGCGAGGCACCGATCTTGGTGTTCGAAAACACGATCACCTGCTTCAGCTCGCGCTGGCGGATCAGGAATTCGACCACGTCGCGCTTCTGCTCTTCGTCGACCTTGTAGACCACCTGCGTGACCTTTTCGGCGGTGGCATTGCTGCGCGCGACTTCGATCAGCACCGGCTGGTCGAGGAAGCTGTTGGCCAGCTTCTTGATCTCGGGCGAGAAGGTGGCCGAGAACATCAGGTTCTGGCGCTTCTTCGGCAGCAGGTTGATGATGCGCTGCAGGTCGGGCAGGAAGCCCATGTCGAGCATGCGGTCGGCTTCGTCCATGACCAGCATCTGCACTTGCGCCAGGCTGATGTTCTTCTGTTCGACGTGGTCCAGCAGGCGGCCCGGGGTGGCGATGACGATCTCCACGCCACGGCGCAAGGTTTCGGTTTGTGGCTTCATGTCCATGCCGCCGAACACCACGGTCGAGCGCAGCGGCGTGTGCTGGGCGTAGGCCTTGACGTTGTCGGCCACCTGCACCGCCAGTTCGCGGGTCGGGGTCAGCACCAGGGCGCGCACCGGGTGGCGCGCCGGCGACATGCTGGCGTTGGCGTGGGCCAGCAGCAGCTGGATGATCGGCAGCGAGAAGCCGGCGGTCTTGCCGGTGCCGGTCTGGGCGGCGCCCATGACGTCGCGGCCCTGCAGCACCACCGGGATGGCCTGGGCCTGGATCGGGGTCGGATGGACGTAGCCCTGGTCGGCGAGGGCGCGCTGGATCTCGGGCGCCAGGCCGAAATCGGCGAAGCGCACGGTCGGCGCGGCAGCGGCCGCCGCAGCAACCGCCTCGTTGTTGATCGGTGTTTCAGACATTATTCTTTCCAGGCATGTAATCGTTCCGCTCTACGGCCGCTTCGCTTCGACGCCTCGCCCCGGACGCATGTCGACGCGCAAAACTCTGGATGGGCGGGCTTGCCGCCGACTGGTGCGCGGCCCCGTGGCCGGCTCGGTAGGCACGCTGCGCCGGCAACGAAGAGTAGGCGCGCACGTAGAGACACTCAATAGCATCCTCAAGGTTACCTCAAAACCAGGTGGGTGTATATGGAATCGTGTATCGGGGAAGCCTTCTGGCTTGTCGTTCTTGCAATGTCGCCTTTACCCGGCTTTACATCCCCTGCCCTGCGTTTCGCCCTGTTCGCGCCGTAAATGGAGACAGGACAAGCACTCAACAGGAAAAGAACATGGTTTCAAGTATCGGCGGATCGACGCTGGCGCAATCGCTGCTGGCCCGCGTGGAAAGCCACAAGACCCAGCAAACCCAGGCCACGGCCGGCACGACGCAGGCCACGGCCGCCGCCGCGGGCACAACGGCCGACGCCGACAGCGACGGCACGTCCGGCGCCGTGACCCGCAGCGCCCTCTCCAGCGCCACCGACCGCCTGGGCGGGCAACTGGCGGCCCAGGCCGATGCGTCGCGCCTGCGCCCGGCGGGCGACGACGAGGAAGCGCCGCCGCCACCGCCGGACGGCGTGGCGCCCCAGGGTCCGCCGCCGGGCATGGGAATCGAAGGCGAGATCGAACCGGCCGACGATGCCGCAGCGGCATCGGCATCGGACACCGCATTGGCCGGATCGACCGACGTCGCCCTGACGGCACAGGCTGGCGCAGCGGCTGGTGCGGCGGCCGGCGGTGCGGGCGCGGCGGGCGGCGCATCCTCAAGCAGCAGCGAATCGAGCGACTACATCGCCGAAGCCGATACCAACAACGACCGCAAGGTCAGCGACGAGGAACGCGCCGCCTACAAGAAGAAACTGGCGGCCCAGGCCGAGAAGAGCGCGCAGGAACCGCAAGACGCGGCGCCGGCCGAACGTTCGCGTGCGCAGGAAGTACAGCAGGCCTACACGCCGCAGGACAGCGCACCAGGGTTCGAAGTGACGGCCTGATGACGAAACCCGGGCCGATTGCCGGTCCGGGATTCAGCGCCAGCCGCGCGCCTGCACCGTCCGCTCTGCAGCCGAACTGAGCGGCGTGCCGTCGATGCGCGCATCGATGGCTTCCAGCACCGCCGGCGGCAGCACCGTTCCATCCATCCAGGCCGCGCCGGCCGCGCCCTGCACCAATACCGGCATCTTCCATTGCGAGCCGTCGCGGCAAGCCAGGCCGGCGGTGGTGTCCATCACGAAGCTGCGGCAGTAGCGCCCGTCCTTGCCCAGGAAACTGATACCGATGCGCACCCGGCCCGAGGGACCGGGGCTGGCCAGCTGCGCGCTCAGCGCGTCGGCCAGGCTGCCCTGGGCCACCAGCGCCCCGCCGCCCGCGCCGAGCGTGGCCAACGCGGCGTCGCCCTGCAGCGCATGCCAGCCGGCGGCACCGGCCAGGGCGCCGGCGAACAGTGCGGCAACGAGCGCGCCCCAGTGACGGCGCGTCCAGGCGGGCGCCGGCGGCGGCGTGACCAGGGGACCGAGGCGGGCGGCGCGGATACTGTCGAGCTGGACCACCTTGGCGCCGCCGTGGTGCGCGCCGGCATGGGCATGGCCGCCGCCCTCGCGCCCGCCGGCGACGACGCCGTAGACACGGCTGCGCCGGGCCCGGTGCTGGGCCACGCGCGCGGCGATCGCCGGGTCGGCGCGGATGGCGCGCTCGACGGCGGCGCGCTCCGGCTCGGCCAGCTCGCCGTTGACGAATGCAAGTAAGAGTTCGTCAGAAAATTTCATCGTCGCGCTAGGAAGTGATCAGGCCATGTTCGTCCAGCACATCGTGCAAGAGCTCGAGCCGGATCACCGGATTGTCGAGCATGAGCATATTGTGTTTCTGTGCGTTCGTCAGCGGCAGCAGTTCGCACCAGCGGTTCGCGACCCAGCCGCAATCGTCGAGCCGGAACGGCGGCTGCACCGGCCAGCGTTCCTGGGGCACGTCGTGCAGCGAACCGAGCACCCGGTCGAGCGCATCGGCCGCGCCCTGCAATTCGGCAGGGATCGCCACCGCATGGTCGCCCTCGACGAGTTCGACCTCCGCCATCCACAATCCGTTCAATCGTTGTTGCGACGATTTGACTTCGAAGCGTGCGCCGCCGCGGCAGACCACCTGCAACAGGCCGGGCGAAGTGGCGGTGGTGTCGCACACCGTGGCCAGGGTGCCGCCCTCGACGAAACGCTCGGGCTGGCCGCCGCGCTGGCGCACTTCCTGTCCGCTCGTCAAGAGCACCACGCCGAAGGGCGCGTCCTCGGTGAGGCAGCGGCTGACCATGTCGAGGTAGCGCGCCTCGAACACCTGTAGCGGCAGCACGCCGTCCGGGAACAACACTGTGCTGAGCGGGAACAGGGGAAGGGAGATCGTGGCCATGTCCCCATCATGACAGAATCGCTGGCCGGACGGCGGCACGATTGCCGACACCGGGCCGCAGCGCCATGTTCTCGGTGAAATTAGTCTTGCGGTGCGATCAGGGGCAGTTGGCGCAGCGCCTGGCCCAGCCCCGCCACGCGCCAGCGCAGGCGGTCCCAGCCGGGGTCCGGCGCGCGCACCACGCGCACCAGCAATTCGCCGCCGGCCACGGCGGGACAGGCATACACATAATGGCCCGGCTGCTCGAACGGCAGGCGGAAATCCTGGCCCGGCCGCAGTTGCAGCGGCCCGAACACGTGGCCGACGCGGTCGCGGTTGCGCAGCAACAGCACGTCCTGCACGCCGAGCGTGAGCGTCAGCACGCGCGGCAGGGCGACACGGCGCGCGGCGGGCGGCGCGCCGGCGTCGAGCGCGTCCTGGGGAATCTCGAACAGGCGTTCATGGGTGGGATAACGCAGCGGCGCCAGCGCGCCCCACAGCAGCGCCAGCAAGGCGCATGCGGCAAGCGCCCAGAGCGGCAGGTAGCGGCGAAAAACGGGATGCATCGGGGTTCTCCTGGACAGCATGCGACCCGGCATGCAGCGGCCGATTTTATACCGGGAATATTGATTCCTGTAAAATCCCAGTCCTGGCACGCCCCACCGGCCGGCGCCCTCTCGTGCGCCCCGGCGCAGGCGACCTGCGTATGCTGGCGTCACCGGAAACCCCTCTCATCCACGCGTCCCGGCGGACGCAACCCACACACTACATGCAGCCTTCCGACCCCGACCAGAGCCGCCCCATCCCCCGCGCGCCGGTGCGCCGGGGATGGGGTCCGCTGATGCTGGCCGGGCTGGTGTTCGCGCTGTCGCTGCTGGTGACCTGGCTGGCCTGGAGCGGCGCGCGGCGCGCCACCGCCGCCGACCTCGCCGCCCAGTTCGACTACCGGGCGCGCGACCTGGTCAGCGCCACCGTGCGCCGCATGGCCGTCTACGAACAGGTGCTGCGCGGCGCGCGCGGCTTCATGCGCGGCAGCGCCGAGGTCGACCGCCAGGATTTCGCCGATTACTTCCGCCTGCAAAATCTGCAGGAACATTTCCCCGGCATCGAAGCGCTCGGCATCGCCGCCATCGTGGCGCCGGATCGGCTGGCCGCCCATGAAGCGGCGATCCGGGCCCAGGGCTTTCCCGGCTACGAGGTGCATCCCGCGGGGGCGCGACCGCTGCTGAGCTCGATCACCCACATCGAACCGTTTACCGGACGCAACCTGCGCGCCTTCGGCTACGACATGTACAGCGAGCCGGTGCGCCGGAGCGCGATGGCGGCCGCACGCGACAGCGGGCAAGCCGCGCTGTCGGGCAAGGTGGTACTGGTGCAGGAAGGCAGCAATCCGCAGGCTGGCGTACTGATGTATTTGCCGGTCTACCGTTTAGGCATGCCGGCCACGACGCTGGAAGAACGGCGCGCCGCCATCGTCGCCTGGGTATATGCGCCCTTCCGCATGGGCGACCTGATGCGCGGCGTCGGCGGCGCCCACGCGGCCGACCTCGAGGTACAGATCTTCGACGGCGCCAGGGCCGTATCCGACGCCCTGCTGTTCGACTCGCAAAGCCCCGTCTCCTGGCGCGCGCCGCTGCTGCGGCACACGGCGCAAGCCACTATCTCGGGCCGGACCTGGACGCTGGCGATCGCTTCCTCGCCCGCCTTCGAGGCCCGGCTCGACACAAGCCGGCCGCGCGTGATCGCCGTCACCGGCGTCGGCCTGGCCTTCCTGCTGGCGCTGGTGGTGTGGCTATTGGCCAGCGCGCGGCGCCGCGCCGTGCACCTGGCGCGCGCCATGACGCTGGAACTGCGCCAGTCCTACGAACGCATCGAGGCCGAGCAGGCGCGCGTGCACGTGATCCTGCAGAACGCCTACGACGCCTTTGTCGCGCTCGACGCCAACGGCCGCATCACCGACTGGAATGCCCGGGCGGCCAGCCTGTTCGGCTGGAGCGCGCAGGAAGCCATCGGCCAGGATGCCGGCGCGCTCCTGCTGCCGGACGAGGCGCGGGTGCCGGGCGCCGAGGGCTTTGCCCAGTTCCGCGCCTGCGATGGCGAGCCCATCGTGCCGGGCCAGCCGGCCGAACTGCGCGCCCGGCAACGCGACGGCGCCACCTTGCCGGTGGAGATCGTGGTGGCTCTGCTGCCGGCCGAGGTGGGCAAGGGCGCCAGCGCCTTCGTGCGCGATTTGCGTCCGCGCAAAGAGGCGGAAGAACGCGAACGCCTGCGCCAGGCGCGCCTGGATGAAGCGCGCACCGCGCTGGCGCGCTCGCAAAAGCTGGAAGCGGTGGGCAAGCTGACCGGCGGCGTGGCCCACGATTTCAACAATATCCTGCACATCATCAGCGCCAACGTGCAGCTGATGCTGAAGTCCGGCGACGTGGGGCACGCCAAGGGCGAAAAGCGCCTGCACGGCATCCTGGCCGCCGTCGAACGCGGCGGCAAGCTGGCCTCGCAGCTGCTGGCCTTTGCGCGGCGCCAGCCGCTGCATCCGAGCGTGGTCCACGTCGACCAGTTGCTCGACCGTATGGACAGCCTGCTGCACCGCGCCGCCGGCGAAACGGTGGACATTGCCCGCAGCGGCGGAAGCGGCGACACCCTGTGGCCGACCCTGGTCGATCCGAACCAGCTGGAAAACGTGCTGCTGAACCTGGTGATCAATGTGCGCGACGCCATGGACGGGCGCGGCAAGGTGACGATCCGGCTCGAGAACGCCGGGCTGGACGCCGTGGCGGACGATCCCGGAATCGTTCCCGGCGATTATGTGCTGGTGGCGGTGGCCGACACCGGCCAGGGCATGCCGCCCGACGTGATGGAGCGCGCCTTCGAGCCCTTCTTCACCACCAAGCCCGAGGGCAAGGGCACCGGGCTCGGCCTGTCGATGGCGCACGGCTTCGTCAAGCAGAGCGGCGGGCATATCCGGCTGGCCAGCACGCTCGGCGCAGGCACCACGGTCAGCATCTATTTGCCGCGCTGCGCCGACGAGCCGGGGCCGGCAGGGGCGGCAGGCACGGCGCCGCCGCCGGCTACTTAGGTCCGCGCTTCGCCGGGCTGGCTACCACCTTCCCTTCCCTGCGCCGCCGCAGTAGCCGAATTGCGCGCCAGGCTGCGCGCAATCGCTTCCACGTGGCGCTCGTCGGTGCCGCAGCAGCCGCCCACCACGTTCATGCGCGGCAGGAGCGTGTGCAGCGCCAGGTAGTCGTCGCCCAGTTCTTCCGGGTCGCCATCGTCGAGTTCCAGCGCTTCGTCAAGCTCGGCATGGCTGCGGCGCGAGGCGTTCGCGCGCAGGCCGTGGATGCGCTCGCGCCAGGGGCCGTCTTCGGCCAGCGCCGGTTCGACGTGGCTTGGGTGGGCGCAATTGATCATGTAATACACGGGGTAATCGCCGGTCTCGGCATCGGTGCGCAGGATGGCCTCGGCCAGGGTATCGCCCGAGGGGAGCCGGCCATCGGTTTCGAGCGTGAAGGAAATGGCGACCGGCATGTCGCAGGCCGCGGCGGCATCGACCACGCCGATGGCTTCCTCGGGATAGGTCATGGTAAAGGCGCCCAGCATGTCGGCCTCGGTGCCGGCGAAGGTGGCGACCTGGGCCAGGTGGTAGTCGCGCGCGTCGCCGGCGGGCATGCGGCGGTCGGCGCGGTAGCCGTCGCCGCGCGGGCCGATATTGCCGCTGATGACGATGGGCGTGGACGGGCTGTCCCAGCGTTCGCGCACCCCGGCCAGCAGGCCGACCGCCATGCGGTTGGCCTCGGCCAGCTCGAGCGCGTTGTAGCCGAGGGTACGCGCCCAGTCGCGGTTGGCGCGCCAGGTGGGCGTTTCCAGTACCGCGCCGAGGCCGTGCTCGTGCGCCATGCGCGCGAACAGGTCGAAATAGGCGTGCAGGGCTTGCCGGCCGCGCGATTCGCGCAGCAGCACGAACGAGGCGAACGAGGGCAGCGTGAAACCTTGCTGGAAGCTCAGCATCGTTTCCAGCCCGGCATCGGACAGGAACAGCTGCCCGCCCAACTGGGGCAGGTGCTTGCGGTAGCGGGCGGAATGCATGATGGCCTCCTGGAGAAGAACGCTTCATGCTTGGAACGTGCGCATGCTTGCGCGGTTCCCGGTTTGGGGTGGAGCACGGCTGACATCGCGCAAGACCGGTTTGGTAGGGTGGGCTCTCGAGCCCACGCGGTCTCACCATCCGCACAAACGCGCCATCGATCAGGCGCACGGACCTTTGTAAACGTTTCGACGTGCACCGGTGCTATACCGCGTGGGCTCAAGAGCCCACCCTACGGATTACGCCGCAGCATCTGCCGTGTCCATAGCGACATCCAAGGCCACCAAACCGTTGCGTTCACCCGTCAATCCCGGCCATAAGGGCGCTGGCGCACATTGCGCGCACGCGGGCTCTGGCACACTCGGCGTCAAAGGAGATTGCCATGCACGAGCTCAGTCAGCCTGCCCTGCCGGTCCACCGCGCCATTCCCCAGGCAGAAGGCTTCGACAACACCTATGCCCTCCTGAACGAGGGTTACCGTTTCATCGGCGACCGTTGCGACGCGCTCGGGTCCGATATCTTCAGCACCCGCCTCATGCTCAGGCGCGTGGTCTGCATACGCGGCGAGCCCGCCTCGCGCATGTTCTACCAGCCCGGTCGCTTCACGCGCAAGGGCGCGATTCCGCCGACCACGCTGTCGCTGCTGCAGGACAAGGGCAGCACGCAAGTGCTCGACGGCGAGGCGCACCGCGTGCGCAAGGCGCTGATGATGCAGTTGCAGTCGCCCGAGCAGCGCGCGCGCCTGGTGTCCATCGTCGAATCCGAATGGCGCGCCCAGTTCTGGCGCTGGAAACGCAGCCGCCAGGTGGTGCTGATCCAGGAGGCCCAGGCCGTGCTGTGCCGCGCCGCCTGTTCCTGGGCCGGCGTGCCCCTGAAAAGCGCGGACGAGATGGTGCTGCGCACCGCCGAGTTCTCGGCCATGATCGACGGCGCCGGCGCCGTGGGGCCGCGCAACTGGATGGGCCAGGCGCTGCGCCGCCATACCAAGCAATGGGCCTGCGACCACATCAAGGCGATCCGCATGGGCGCCCCGGTCGATCCCGACAGCCCGGTGGCGGCGATCGCCTTCCACGTCGATGCCGACGGCGAAGTCCTGTCGACCGAGCAAGCGGCAATCGAGCTGCTCAACATCCTGCGCCCGGTGGTGGCGGTGGGCCGCTACATCGTCTTCGGCGCGCTGGCCCTGCACGAGTTCCCGGAATGGCGCACGCGCCTGGCAAGCGGCGACGATGCCAGCTCGCACATGTTCGTGCAGGAAGTGCGGCGCTTCTACCCCTTCTTCCCGGCGGTCGGCGGGCGCGTGCTGGAAGCCTTCGACTGGGAAGGCCTGCACTTCGCGAAGAACGACTGGGTGCTGCTGGATATCTACGGCACGAACCGCCACCCGAGCAGCTGGAGCGATGGCGAGGTCTTCCGTCCGGAGCGCTTCGACAGCCATGCGGAGAATGGCTACAACCTGATCGCCCAGGGCGGCGGCGACTTCGCCAGCGGCCATCGGTGCCCCGGCGAAATGGTGACGGTGGAAATTACGAAAGCAACGCTGCGCCTGCTGGCGGCGGAAGTGGCCTACGAGGTGCCGCCGCAAGACCTCAGCGTCAACCTGGCGCGCATGCCGACGCTGCCGGCCAGCGGCTTCGTGATGGAAGCGCTGCGGCCGGCAGGCTGAACAGGGTCAGGCGCTCGTCCGTTCCGCGACGCAGGCGCGTCCTTGTAGTTTGGCGTCGTACATCGCCTGGTCGGCACTGCGCATCAGCTCGTCGGCATTGGCCCCGCTGTCCGGATACACGGCCACGCCGATGCTGCCGGAAATGTCCAGCCTGCGCTCTTCGGTGACGAAGGGGCGGTTCAGCTCCTTCAAAATATCTTCGGCGACGCGGCGCGCATCGGGTGCGGCGCCGATGCGCGGCAGCAGCACCACGAATTCGTCGCCGCCGATGCGCGCCAGCGTGTCGGACGCGCGCAGCGCCGCGCGCACCCGCGTTGCGACCTGCTGCAGCAGCAGGTCGCCGACCGCGTGACCATGGGTATCGTTCACCGGCTTGAATTTATCGAGGTCAAAGAAAATCACCGCCAGCTTGTTGCCCTCGCGCTCGGCGCCCAGCAGGGCCTGGCGCAGGCGGTCGTTGAGCAGCAGGCGGTTCGGCAACCCGGTCAGCATGTCGTGGTGGGCCTGGTGGCGGATTTCGTCTTCCTGCAACTTGCGCGCATCGATGTCGGCCACGGTGCCGACGATGCGCAGCGGCTGCCCGCTCGTCGCGCGCTCGGCCACGCGCCCGCGCGCCAGGATCCAGCGCCAGTTGCCGTTGCCCAGGCGCGTGCGATATTGCCCGGAATAGTGGGGCGTGGCGCCCTGCAAGTGTTCGTCGAGTCCGCGCAGCACGCCTTCGGCATCGTCCGGGTGCGCCATGCGGCGGAACACGGTACGGTCGAACGGCAGCAGCACGCCGGACGCATCGACGATGCCCTGGGCGCTGGGCGAGAGCGTGATCATGCCGCTGGCAAAACTGAAGTCCCAGACGCCCTCGCCCGCCGCATTCAACGCCAGTTGCCAGCGCGCCTCGGCCGCGGCCAAGGCCACCACGGCGCGGCGCCGGCTGTCGGACGCCGTCAGCGCGATCCAGCCGCCCAGCACCAGCAGCAGCGACACCGCGCCGCCCACGCCGAGCAGCATCGAGCGCTGGCTGGCATAGCGCGCCTGGGCATCCTTCACCGCTTGGCCGACGGTCACCACCAGCCCGTATTCCGGCAGCGTGCGCCAGCCGTAGTAGCGCTCGATGCCGTCCAGGCGGCTGATGCGGTGGAAGCTGCCGAAGGGGCCGCTGCCGCGCAAATAGGGTGTGCCGGTCAGCAGGCGGCCGCTGTCCTGGACCGCTTGGCTGCGCGTGGTGCGCGCCACCACGATGCCGTTGCTGCGCACCAGGGAAATCGAGGCGTCGGTGCCGAGGTCGATGCTGTCGTAAAAGCGCGAGAAATAGCTCGGCGCCACACCGGCGACGATGACGCCGGCCAGGCTGCCGTCGGCGCGCAGGATCGGCCGGGAAAATTGCACCGTCCACAGGCCGGTGACGCGGCCCTTGCGCGGCTGGCCGATGGCGAGCTCGTCGCGCCCGCCGCTGTCGAGGGCGGCGCGCACGTATTCGCGGTCGCTCAGGTCGACCGGTCCGCTCAGCTTGCCGGCGCTCGAAAACACGGCCATGCCGCGTGCGTCGGTGACGACCACGTTCACCAGCAACTGGCCTTGCAGATGGGTGTTCAGCTCGGCCACGATGGCGCCGAACTGGGCCGGGTTGCGCAGCCAGCTCAGGCGCAATTGGCTGAGCGAGAGGTCGATCGAGGTGACCGTCGAGCGCACTTCCTCGGCAAAGGCATGCGACAGGTTCTGGACGTTGCGGTTGCTTTCTTCATGCGCGGTATCGCGCAGTTCGACATGGGCACGGTGGATCAGCAGCCAGGTCAGCGGCAGCACGATCGCCAGGAACCCGGCCAGGCGCAGCAGCACGCGGCCATGGAAATAGGCGCGCGCAGCGCGGACGAAACGCAGCGAAGTGTCGATCTGGTGGGACATGGCCGGGTGCGCCCCGGCAAGCAAAAGGCCGACTGGACGATAGTTGACGAAAAATTACATACAAATTTTATAGCGGAAGTATCCCAACAGCAAGTGCAACCCATGAAATCCGCAGTTCACGGCGCAGAAACGTGTGAACAGGATGAAATATTATTTCAAACTGCCGCATTTGACGAAATATTATTTCACCACGCGCCGGTCATGCATAATGTGCCCATTACCCTCCTCGCCCCATGAAACTGCTCTTCAATATCACTGGCGTACTGGCCGTCCTGCTCGGTATCCTCGGTCTGTTCCTGCCGCTGCTGCCGACCACGCCCTTCCTGCTGCTGGCGTCGGCCTGCTTCGCGCGCGGCTCGGACCGCTTGCACGGCTGGCTGCTGAACCACCGCGTGTTCGGCATCTACCTGCGCAATTTCGAGGCCGGCAACGGCATTCCGCTGCGCGCCAAGATCGCCGCGTCGGTCATGATGTGGAGCTCGCTGCTGGTGGCCATCGTGCGCTTCGAGCACCTGGGCTTGCGGGTGGCCCTGGTGCTGATCGGCTGCAGCGTGAGCCTGTATCTGTGGCGTTACCTGCCCACCTTGCGCACCAGCCGCAACTGAATTACGACCTGGCGTCGTTATCGGCAATCGACTGCGCCACGCCTTCTTCCACATCGAGCAGGAAACCCGCCCCGGCGCCCGACAATGCCAGGCTGGGCGCGGCAAGTTCCAGCAGGCAGGCCAGCATCGGCCGGAACCAGGCGGTGTCGCTGCCCAGGTCCGGATGGGCATGGGTGTCGTTCAGGTAATGAATCGCACGCGTCACCATGTTCGGGTCGCGTCCCAGTTGCTGCACGTAGTCGGCGTGCTGGGCCGCGTCCTGCAGCAAACGCGTGGTGACGGTGTCGAGGATGTCGTTCGACACGCTGTTCTGGCGCGCCAGCAAAATGCGCGCGAGTTGAGCGCAGGCTTCGTCGAGTTCATTGTTCCGCAGGTGCATAGGTCCTTTCGCTGTCGTGCCGGGGATGTTTTGTCCGATAATCCTAAGCGATATCGACAAACAGCGAGCGATGATGGAATTCCAGTTTCTCGGCACCTCGGCCGGCACACCGACGCGGGCCCGCAACGTTACCGGCCTGGCCCTGCGCACGGGCGCCAAGTCCTGGGTCCTGGTCGACTGCGGCGAGGGCACCCAGCACCGCATCCTGCGCACCGCTTATTCGCTGATGAGCCTGAGCGCGATCTTCATCACCCACATCCACGGCGACCACTGCTACGGTCTGCCCGGCCTGCTGGCCAGCGCCGGCATGCTGAACCGCACGGCGCCGCTCCTGATCGCGGGCCCGCCCTCGGTGCGGCGCTTCGTGAACGCGGTGCGCGAGACCACCGAACTGACCCTGCCCTACGCCATCGACTTCATCGACGTCGAGGCGGCGATGGACATCGACGCCCTGCCGGACCTGGGCGTGCGCACGACCGAACTGTCGCACCGGGCGCCGACCTTCGCCTACAGTTTCACGGAAAAGCAGGTCGAGCGGCGCCTCGACACCGACAAGCTGCGCCGCGACGGCATTCCTTCCGGCCCCGACTGGGGCCAGTTGCAGGCCGGCACGGACATCGTGCTGCCCGACGGCACCCCGGTGCGCAGCGCCGACTACATCCAGCAGCCGAGAAAGCCGCGCAAGATCGTCGTGGCCGGCGACAACGACACGCCCGCGCTGCTGGCGCAGGAAGCGTCGGACGCCGACGTAC
>DAMABW010000090.1:0-13544 GCA_031999925.1 Massilia sp.
CGATCGCAGCGTACAAATCTTGAGCCACACTTTCCACGTGCACGGTCTTGCCAGAGACGCGCAAGTTGATCTCGGCCTTCTGCCTTTTTTCTTTTTCGGTGAGATTGTCGATCGCGAGGATCACGTGGGAATCGATCACTTGATCGAAGTGGCGGGTAATGCGCTCAAGCTTGTTTTGTACGTATTCACGAATGGCGGGAGTAACGTCGAGGTGGTGACCGCTGATAGTGAGATTCATACACACTCCTTTGAAGAGGTGGCGGCTGCCGCGCCGCGCAAGGAACGCGTGGGTGCCGCCGTTACAAGGATTTGCGGAGACTGACTGGAGGAATTTTCAGTGCCTCACGGTATTTGGCAACCGTGCGGCGTGCGATGACCATTCCTTGTTCACCGAGCATTTCCGCGATCTTGCTATCGGATAATGGGTTTCTGGGGTCTTCTGCTCCTGTCAGTTGCGCGATGAGAGCCCGGATCGCCGTCGAAGATGCTTCGCCCCCCGCTTCGGTGGCGACGTGGCTTCCGAAGAAATACTTCAGCTCAAACATGCCGTGCGGGGTCAGCATGAATTTCTGCGTGGTTACGCGAGAGATTGTGCTCTCGTGTAGGCCTAGTGTATCAGCTATCTCGCGAAGCACAAGGGGACGCATGGCAACCGCGCCATGGCTGAAAAAGTTGCGCTGGCGTTCCACAATTGCCTCGGAAACACGCAGGATGGTATCGAAGCGCTGGCGCATGTTCTTGATCAGCCACTTCGCTTCCTGCAGCTGCGCGCTCATCTGCCCTTCGCCTTTCCCCTGCTTCAGCAAGGCCGCGTACATGTGGTTCACGCGCAGGCGCGGCATCACTTCGTGGTTCAGGGTCACGCCCCAGCCGGTCTTCGTTTTCCGGACAATAACGTCCGGAACCACGTAGTCCGACGTGCTCGACGCGAACGCGGCGCCCGGGTGCGGATGGCACTGGCGGATCACGGCCTGCGCTTCGCGCAGGTCTTCGTCGTCGCAGTCGAGCGCCTTTTTCAGCTTGTTGAATTCGCGCTGGGCGAACCAGGTCAGATACCCTTCGACGATCTTCAGTGCGGTGCGGCGCGTCACCAGCGGCACGCCGGGCATGCGGCGGATCTGCAGCGCCAGGCATTCGGCGGCGCTACGCGCGCCCACGCCCACCGGGTCCAGGCTCTGGATCAGCGCCAGCGCGCAACGCAGTTCGTCCATCTCGACTTCGAGCTCTTCCGGCAGGCGCGCGTGAATCTCGTCGAGCTGTTCCTCGAGGTAGCCGTTGTCGTCGATGGCGTCGATCACCAGTTCGGCCAGGGCGCGGTCGCGCAGGCTCAGGTTGGTCACGCGCACCTGTTCCGACAGGTGTTCGCGCAGCGTGACGCCGCTGGCCTCCAGCTGCGGGCGGCCGTCTTCGTCTTCGCCGTTGCCGGAGGCGCGCCCGGTGTCGCCCCAGTCGGCATCCGCCTCGCCATGCTCATGTTCGGCGCCGCCGTCGAGCCCTTCGGGCGCTTCCGCATTCGCGGGCGCGCCCTCCTCGTTCGATGGCGCGGCCGGCGCTTCGCCCTGTGCGGGCGCGCTGTTGATGGCGCCGTCGGCCAGCAGGCGCACCGAGCGGTCGAGCGGATCGTCGAGCCGTTCCAGCAGCGGATTGTCGGACAGGATCTGCTCGATTTCCTGGTGCAGTTCGAGCGTGGACAACTGCAGCAGGCGGATCGACTGCTGGAGCTGCGGCGTGAGGGCCAGGTGCTGCGATGTCCGGAGTTGCAGGGATTGTTTCATCGATTCTGACTATTCAACTACGGTTTCGACTGCCATTTCCAGGTGCTGCTGCTTACATGCGGAAGTGCTCGCCCAGGTAGACGCGGCGCACCGACTCGTCGGCAATGATGTCGTCGGGACGGCCCGAGGCCAGCACGGCGCCCTGGTTGATGATGTAGGCGCGGTCGCAGATACCCAGGGTTTCGCGCACGTTGTGGTCGGTGATCAGGACGCCGATGCCGCGCTCCTTCAGGAAGCGCACGATGCGCTGGATCTCGATCACGGCGATCGGGTCGACGCCGGCGAACGGTTCGTCGAGCAGCACGAAACGCGGATTCGTGGCCAGGGCGCGCGCGATCTCCACGCGGCGCCGTTCGCCGCCCGACAGCGACAGTGCCTGGTTCTCGCGCAGCTTCTCGATCTGCAGTTCGGCCAGCAGCGAATCGAGGCGCGCATCGATGGCGTCCTTCGACAGCGCCTTGCCGTCTTCGTTGCGCTGCAGTTCCAGCACGGCGCGGATGTTGTCCTCGACCGTCAGCTTGCGAAACACCGAGGCTTCCTGCGGCAGGTACGACAGGCCCAGCACCGCGCGCCGGTGGATCGGCAGGCTCGTGATGTCCGTGCCGTTGATCTCGATGGCGCCGGCGTCCGACGGCACCAGGCCGACGATCATGTAGAACGACGTGGTCTTGCCGGCGCCGTTCGGGCCCAGCAGACCCACGACTTCGCCGCATGCCACTTCGAGCGACACGTCGCGCACCACCAGGCGCTTGCCGTAACTTTTCTGCAGCCCCCGGACCACCAGGGTGCTGCCTGCGCTTGCCTGTTTCATGCTTACCTTCCTGCCGGTGCTGGCGCCGCTGCGGGCGTGGTGCGGCGCGGGGCGATGATCAGGGTGCCGCGCCCGCCGCCAACCTTGCTTTCGCCGCTGGCGTCGTTGCGCACACTGGCGACTTCCTTGCGGTTGTCGTAGGAAATGAAGGGGCCGTTCAGTTCATTCGTGAGGCGGCCGTTTTCCAGTTCGCGTACGGTCGCTTTCGAAAACAGCTTCACCAGTTCCTGGCGCTCGTCGTACTCGATGCGCTCTGCCTGGCCTTCGATCCACAGGTTGATGCCGCCGTCGCGTTTCTGGCGGAAGGTGGCCACGTGGCCCGGACCCGAGGTGAGCGTGATGCTCATGTAGCCTTCCGGCGTTTCCTTGACCAGCGCGCGGTCCGACTTCATGGTGAGCGTGCCGCGCGTGAGGACCACGTTCCCGGTCAGGATGCGGGTCTGGGTGACTTCGTCGAAGTCGGCCGAATCGAAGTTGACCACGGCTTCCTTGAGCGAGTCGGCGCGCTCGGCAAGGGCCGACAGCGACAGCAGCGAGAGGATGGCGGCAGCGAAGATTTTTTTCATGTGTTGGCTGGTTCCTAAAGTATGGGGTCAGCGGCGCAGTTCAGCGCTGGCGCGGCGGATACACGATCTGGCCGCGGCCGAGGTGCAGCTTCTGGGTCGGATTCTCGGCCACCAGGCCGACGCCCTTCACCGTCGCGGCGCCCAGCGTCATTTCCACCGGACGGTCGGTCTTGACGATCTCTTCGTCGGCCAGCACGGTCAGCGCGTCGGTGCGCGCGCGCATCGCCTGCGAGGTCGGCGTGGCCGGGCGCACGATGTCGACGTTGTCGGCCAGTTCGACCCGGTTTTCCTTGTGGTGGATCTGGGCGCGCTCGGCATGCATGGTCATGCGCGGACGGCCCGGCGCCATGCTCTCGACCACTGGTTTACTCACTTCCGAGACGTCGGTCACCGGATGGTGGGCGAGGCGTTCGCCCGACACCACGTAGCGCGGCTGGCCTTCGGGCGTCATGCGCACGAAGCTGAAGTTCTCGACGATGTAGTCCGGTTCGTTGCCGGCGTCGCCGAGCGCACCCGCATCGTCGCCCTGCATCGCCTGCAGCAGCCAGAAGCTGCCAAAGGCGAAGAACACGGCCGTGAGCATCAGCGCCAGCAGGCGCCAGCGGTGCGAGGTGCGGCGGTTCTGGAGGGTCGCCATGTCTTACGCGAAGTACGGCGCGAGCGCCTGTTCGTAGGTGCCCTGGGCGCGCATCACCAGGTCGCAGACTTCGCGCACGGCGCCGCGCCCGCCCGCGGCCTTGGTCACGTAATGCGCGCGGTACTGCACTTCCGGGTGCCCGCTCGGCACGGTGACGGCGAAGCCGACTTTCGTCAGCAGCGGCAAATCGATCACGTCGTCTCCGATGTAGCCGCATTCCTCGGCTGTGACGCCGGTTTGCGCCAGCAGTTCGGCAAAGGCCAGGCGCTTGTCGTGGAAGCCCTGCCAGACGTGGTTGATGCCCAGGTCCTTCGCGCGGGCGTTGACGATCGGCGACTTGCGCGCGCTGATGATCGCGGTCTGCACGCCGGTCTTTTGCAGCAGCTGGATGCCCAGGCCGTCGAGGACGTTGAAGGTCTTGGTGACTTCGCCGTCCGGACCATAGGTCAGGCTGCCGTCGGTCAGGATGCCGTCGACGTCGAAGATCATGACCTTGATGCGCGCGGCGCGGTTGTTGTGTTCGAGAGGCGTCATCGTTCAGATCACTTTTGCGCGGGTCAGGTCGTGGATGTGCAGGGCGCCGACCAGCTTGCCCTCAAGATCGACCACCAGCATCTGGTTGATGCGGAATTCTTCCATGATCGCCACCGCGTCCACCGCCAGCTGCTCGGGGTGCACGGTGCGCGGGTTGGCGTGCATGACGTCGCGGATGGCGATGTTCGAGAAGTCCTGCACGCGCTCGATCAGGCGGCGCAAGTCGCCGTCGGTGAACACGCCGATCGGACGGTTGTCGGCATCGACGATCGCGGTCATGCCCATGCCCTTCTGGCTCACTTCCAGCAGGGCCTGGGCCAGCGGCGCATCGGGGGTCACGGCCGGCACGGCGTCGCCGCTGCGCATGACGTCGCGCACGTGGGTCAGCAGGCGGCGGCCCAGGGCGCCGCCCGGGTGCGAGCGCGCGAAGTCTTCTTCGCGGAAGCCGCGCGCATCGAGCAGGGCCACGGCCAGGGCGTCGCCCAGGGCCAAGGTAACCGTGGTGCTGGCGGTCGGCGCCAGGTTCATCGGGCAGGCTTCCTTCGCCACCGAGATGTCGAGGTGGACGTCGCTGAGCAGCGCCAGGCGCGATTGCGGCTTGCCGGTCATGGCGATCAGCGGCGTGCCCATGCGCTTGACGACCGGCAGGATGTCCATCAGTTCGGACGATTCGCCGGAATTCGAGATGGCGATGAACACGTCCTGCGCGGTGACCATGCCCAGGTCGCCGTGGGCGGCTTCGCCCGGGTGCACGAACATGGCCGGCGTGCCGGTCGAGGCCAGGGTGGCGGCGATCTTGCGTGCGATGTGGCCGGACTTGCCCATGCCCGAGACCACCACGCGGCCGGTGCAGGCATACAACACGGCGACGGCGCGCACCAGGGAATCGTCGGCATCGAGCCGGTCGTGCAGCGCCCTGACGGCGTCGGCTTCGATCGCGAGGGTCTCGCGGGCCAGGGCCATTACCCGGCGTGACCGGTTCTCGTCAAAACTGTTCTGCATTGTTTTTTCATCGGTTACACTCATTCCGGAAGTATAAACGAATTGCGTAAGCAAAAAACTTGCCAGACGTATTGAACAACGCACACTGCGCACAAAAACATATCTACGCATGGCATCCGGACTCGAACTGACCCTCCTCCTGCTCGGCAGCGCGGTGCTGGGCGTGGTGGCCTTCCGCACGCTGCACCTGCCGCCGATGCTGGGCTATCTCGCCGTCGGCGTGCTGATCGGCCCACACGCCCTGGGCCTGGCCGCCGAAACCGCCTCCACCCACGCCCTGGCCGAATTCGGCGTCGTTTTCCTGATGTTCTCGATCGGGCTCGAATTTTCGCTGGCCCAGCTGCGGGCGATGCGGCGCATCGTGTTCGGGCTCGGCATGGCGCAGGTGGTGCTGACGATTGTCGCCGCCATGCTCGGCGCCCTGCTGTTCTCGATGTGGATGCCGGCGCTGGCCATCAGCTGGCAGGCGTCGTTCGCCCTGGGCGGCGCGCTGGCGATGTCCTCGACCGCCATCGTCGTGAAACTGCTCACCGAGCGCCTGGAACTGGAAAGCGAGCATGGGCGGCGCATCATCGGCATCCTGCTGTTCCAGGACCTGGCCGTTGTGCCGCTGCTGATCCTGATTCCTTCGCTGGCCAAGAACCCCGAAGACCTGGCCGCGACCCTGGCCTGGGCCGGCGTGAAAGCGGCCCTGGTGCTGGCGCTGCTGCTGTTCTTCGGCCAGAAACTGATGCGCGGCTGGTTCACGCTGGTCGCCAAGCGCCGCTCGCAGGAGCTGTTCATGCTGAACCTGCTGCTGGTGACCCTGGGCGCGGCCTGGATCACCGAGAAGGCAGGCCTGTCGCTGGCCCTTGGCGCCTTTGTCGCCGGCATGCTGATCTCGGAAACCCAGTTCAAGCACCAGGTGGAAGAAGACATCAAGCCTTTCCGCGACGTGCTGCTCGGCCTGTTTTTCATCACCATCGGCATGCTGCTGAACCTGCGCCTGGTGCTGGAACACTGGTGGCTGGTGCTGGCTTTACTCGTGCTGCCGGTGCTGCTGAAATTCGCGCTGATCGCGCTGCTGGCCAAGCTGTTCGGCTCCTCGGATGGGGTGTCGATGCGCACCGGCCTGGCGCTGGCGCAGGCCGGTGAGTTCGGCTTCGTGCTGCTGAACCTCGCCTCCGGCTCGAAGCTGATCGATCCCTTCCTGATGCAGCTGGTCCTGGCCTCGATGGTGTTGTCGATGCTGGTCGCGCCCTTCGTCATCGCCAACTCGGACAAGATCGTGATGAAGATCGCCTCGAACGAATGGATGATGCAGTCGCTGCAATTGACGCAACTGGCCAGCCGCACGATGGCGGCGCAGAAGCACGTGATCCTGGCCGGCTTCGGGCGCAGCGGGCAAAGCGTCGCGACCCTGCTCTCCGACGAGAAGCTGCCCTGGTATGCGCTGGACCTCGATCCGGAACGGGTGCAGGAAGCGCAGGCGGCAGGGTCGAACGTGTCGTATGGCGACGCCGGGCGGCGCGAAGCGCTGATCGCGGCCGGCATCAATCGGGCCAGTGCATTGGTGATCACCTTTGCCGACACGCGCGCGGCATTGAAGGTGCTGCACCTGGTGCACGAACTGGCGCCCTCGCTGCCGGTGATCGTGCGCAGCCACGACGACAGCGACCTGGAAGTGCTGCGCACGGCCGGCGCCACCGAGGTGGTGCCGGAAGCGCTGGAGAGCAGCCTGATGCTGGCCTCGCACGCGCTGGTGGTGGTCGGCGTGCCGCTGCGGCGCGTGGTGCACCGCGTGCAGAGCGCCCGCGACGAGCGCTATGCCTCGATGCGCGGCTACTTCCACGGCGCCAGCGACATCACCGACGACCCGGAACACATGTACGTGCGCCTGCATTCGGTGGTGCTGGGCGAGGATGCCAAGGCGGCCGGACGGCGGCTCGACGAACTCGGGCTGGACGAACTGGGCGCCGAGGTGACCGGCATCCGCCGTGCGCGCATGCGCGTGGAACCGGCGGCCGGAACGGTGCTGCAGGCGGACGACGTGGTGGTGCTGCGCGGCTCGGCCGACGCGGTGACACGGGCCGAGGGACGCTTGCTGTAGGGATTACGAACCCAGGGAGTCCCAGGTCGGGAGGTCGTGCTTCTTTTTGCTCCAGGCGAAGACACCCGCCATCGTCATGCCGTAGACCAGGCCGCAAATCGCGGCGCCCAGCACGGCCATCATGGGATGGGTGCCATCCTTGCGCCAGCTGAAGAACCACATGATGATGGCCCACATGGGCGCGAACCAAAGGCCGAAGAACAGCGTGGTGCGCCAGAAGGTTTCGAAGTGCAGCGGGCGCACCTGGAAACCGAGGCGGCGGAACAGGCGGATCTGCACCGGCTCGGAACTGGCCTGGGGGATGCCTTTGCGGTTCAGGACGGCAATGGCGCGTTTGCGGCGTTCGTCGAAGGTCATAGGGGGTTTCGTGGTCGTTGACTGCTGACGATACGATGTCAACCGCTTCGCGTCAATGACTGCGTCCCTGGTTCGTAGGGTGGGCTCTTGAGCCCACGCGGTTGTGCCGTGGCGTACCGCAATGTCACCGGAATCGTTATCCGATGACGATACGGCGTCGACCGCTTCGCGTCAATGATCGACATGCGTGCGCGGCACCGCGTGGGCACAGGTGCCCACCCTACCAACAGCATCTTAGCTGGCGGTGACGACGCGGTTGCGCCCCGCTTCCTTCGCCTGATACAACGCCACATCCGCCTGCCCCACCAGCTGCTGGGCCACGCTTTCGATCGGATGCTCGCGGTCGAAATCGTCGAGCGTGGCGACGCCGATCGATACCGACACATCCAGCAGCACGCCGTCCGCCAGGTCGACCGGCGTGCCGGCCACGCTCGAACGGATGCGCTCGGCCACGACCGCGGCGGCCGGCAAATCGGCGTCGACCAATAGCACCACGAATTCCTCGCCGCCATAGCGTGCCAGGGCGTCGGACAGGCGCAGTTCGGTCTTGATGCGGGTGGCGACTTCGCGCAGCACCTCGTCGCCGGCCTGGTGTCCCACGCTGTCGTTGACCTGCTTGAAACGGTCGACGTCGATGAACATGCACGACACCGGATATTCCTGGCGCCGCGCACGGGCGATTTCTTCGAGCAGGCGCCGGTCGATGTAGCGGCGGTTGTAGACGCCGGTCAGCGGATCGGTCAGGCCGATGTACTTCAGCATCTCGTTGCTGATCACGTTTTCCAGGCAGATGGCGATGATCGAGGCCATGTGCTCGATGAAGTCGGTCGCAATGTTGGGCGTGAAGCGCTGGGGATCGCGGCTTCCCAGGTTCAGGCTGCCGATCAGGCGCCGGTTGCGCAGCAGCGGCACGCGCGCCACGCTGCCCAGCGTGCTGCCGGCATGCGGGAAGGTGCCGCGGTGGTTCATCAGGTCGAACGCGCCCAGGCGCGGGCGCGGCTTGGCGCCGTCGACGTGCTGGAAGCCGAGTTCCACCGCGTGCTCGACGAACAGCAAATCGGGCAGCGGCTCGAAGTCCACGCCCAGCTTGTGCATGACGGTAAAGATGTCGGCGTCGGCGTCGACCAGCGCCAGCGTCACGGCGTCGAGTTCGGAAATCGCCGGCAGCAGGCGGAAGATGGTGCCGACCAGTTCCTGGAAAGTCGAGGCGCCGACGATCTCGAGGTCGAAGGCCTGGTGCCGGCACATGATGTCGTGGTTGCGCTCGGCCTGGTCGATCAGGTAAGCCATGCGCGCACGCAGCGCTTCGTTTTCGGCAATCAGGTCGCGCGGCGTCGCGTCCGGCTGGTGCATGACATTCCTTTCAGCAATAGCCGTTACATTACGCGATAGCTGCGCACTTGAAAACGAAAAACCGGCACTTCCCCGCCGGCGCCTTCTGCCGCGCTGCCTTAAAACGACAAACCGGCGTCCAGCTCCTGGCCAACCCGCAGCACACCGCCCTGCCCTGCCGCCACGATGCAGTTCATGCCGACGCAGACGGCGCCGTCGAGGATGGCCTTGGCGCGCCAGGATTGCAGGATGTCGAGCGGGTCGGGGCCGGGAATGCCGGTGGCCTGGTCGATTGCCGGAATCGGGCAGCGCGCGCAGGGTTTGACCGGCTTGATGAGAATATCGCCTGCCTGCAGCGATGCGGTGTAGTCCTCTTCGAAAGGATCGGTGCCGTCGACCACCAGGTTCGGGCGGAAGCGGTTCATCGGCAAGGCGTCGCGTCCGGCGGCCAGCATGCGCGCGTTGATCTCTTCAAGGGCCGAGGTGCCGATCAGCAGCAGCGGATAGGCGTCGGCGAAGCGCGCGCTCGATGGCGCACCGCCTGTCCATTTGGTGCTGGTCGGGCGGTCCAGGCCGGGCAGGAAGCGCACCAGGCGGCAGGCGCCGTCCAATGCCTGTTCGAACCAGGCGGCGGCCGCGTCGCCGCAGTCGGCGGCGTCGACGCTGTCGTCCCAGATCTGCACGCGCAGCGTTTCCGTCCCGGCCTGCCGCGCCAGGGGCAAGGACAAGGGCGCCATGCCGGGCGCCGTCACGACCAGGGAGTCGCCTTCGACGCGCGGGACGACCGTGGCCATGCGCGGGAATTCGCGCTGGGTCAGGAACTGGCCATCCGGTGCGACCAGCATCCACTCGCGGTCGTGCACGCCTTGCGCGGAGAGACCCGACACGGTGGCGACCGCTTCGGTCACCTCCATGCCGGCGCAGGACTTGATCGGATAGAGAATGAGCTGGGAAAGGATGGCCATGTGCCGCGTCGGTGCGTCTGCGCGCCTGTCAATGAGAAGGCCGACAGTATCGCACCAAACGCGTCACAGGTCAGGCGTCAAGGTCAGGCAGCGGCCTTGGCCATGCGCATCTGGCCTGCATCGGCCGTCAGGTAGCCGACCGCGGAGCCGAACTTGTCCTTGTAGTTGGCGCGCAGCAGCGGGTCGAGGGTCGTCTTGACCACGTTGTGGATGCCGCCCCAGTCGCCGGCGTGCTGGAAGTTGCTCATGATGTAGGTCCAGCCGTTGATGTCGTCGACCGCATGCAGGCCGGTCGATTCGCCGCCGGCCGGAATCGACATGATGCGCGACAGCTGGCGCGAGTCGACGTTATAGGCCCACAGGAAGTTGTTAACGTGCTGGCCGCTGTCTTCGCCGATGAACAGGGTGCGCATCTTTTCCGAGAACTTCAGGTTGTCCGGGTTGGCGATCTTGTTCGGGTTGCCCGTGTTGCCGAGCGCATCGGCGGCGATGTCTTCGCCGGTCAGCAAGGCTTTGATGTCGACCGGCATCCACTCGCTGTTGATGGCGGCGCCCGTCAGGTCCTTCTGGCCGCCCGCCAGGTTCAGCGCCATCACGGCGCCGGCGTTCAGCGCGGCCGGGATCGACACGCCGTTGCCCGGCACGTTCAGGCGGTTGCCGGCAACCATCGAGCTTTGGCAGTTCTGCAGCGCCGAGTAGGCGATCTTGTCGCGCGCATTGACGGTCGTGCCTTCCATCTTGGTGAAGCCCATCGAGGCACCGACGTACGAGGCGTAGCGGTGGGTCTCGAGGAAGGCGGCGGCCTTTTCCATGCCCGGCATCAGCTTGATCCACTCGACAGCGCCGTTCGCGGCCACCTGCTTGAAGGTCGGGTCCTGCGGATCGACCGTACGCACGTCCATGATGTCGGTGGCCTTCAGGCTCATGGCCATCTGGCGGATCTCGGCGCTGGTGGCCGAACCGAGCTTGATCCAGGTGAGCGGCGCGCCGGTGGTGGCGGCCGTGTTGAGCGAGAAGCCGGCGCCGACCTTCGCCACGTACAGGGTGCCCGAAGACAGGTCTTTTTCCTTGTCGGCGACGAACACGAAGTAGCCGCTGTTGGTGGCATCGTCGCCCATCAGCACGGTGCGCTGGTCCGGCATCACCTGCACCAGTTCGTGCGAGATGCGGCCCATGCAGTAGTGCTTCTTGATCGAGCCGGTGCCGTCCGGGTTGACGGTAATTTCCGGCATGTGGCCGTAGTTGTACGGATTGGCGGTGGTTTCGCTGCCGTACAGGTTCTTGCTGAAGGCCTTGAACTGGGAATCGGTGGCCGCCGTAAAGGCGTTCGGTTCGTACTCTTCGCTCGACAGGTGGGTGCCCCATGGCGACAGGCTGGCGCCGCAGGTGATCCACAGGCCTTCGACGCTCGAGGTGTCGACGTTGTGGTATTTCACGAGGGTCAGTTTGCCGGTGCTCTGGTCCTGGTCCAGGGTCAGCACGGCGATCGGCGACGGCAGGCGGCCGTACATGCCGGTGGCGCCATCCTGGGCGAGCGTGGTGTATTCGAACTGCACCACGGCGAAGACCGGCTTGCCCTTGACGCCCGGCACGCTGGCGTTCGGCACGGTCAGCAGCGAGGTGCCGTCCGGCGAATCCGAGAAGAACTGGCGCTCCTTGCCGGCGACGGTGGTGTCGATGATCGGCTGGTTGCGGATGTTGTAGTAGCCGCCGGCCAGGGTGGTGCCGCCGTTGCCGTTCGGGACCATGTCGCCGGTGATGAAGAAGGGCTGGTACGACAGCTTGAAGTCCATCTTGCTGGTGTCGCTGAAGTTGACCGTCATGGTCGAGCCGACCGAGGTGGTGGCCATCGCGGCGGCGTTCGCCAGGGTTGGCGCGGCCATGCCGCTGAACGAGACGCTGGCGAAGGTGGCGGGCGACACCGGGGCCACGGAAACGTCGTCATCGTTGTCGCCGCCGCAACCGGCCAGCAGCGAAGTCGCGGCGAAACCGCTCAGGGGCAGCATGGGCGCGGCGCCGAGCATGCGCAGCAGGCGGCGGCGGGACAGTTCAGGGGTCGTGGTCATGCGTCATCTCCAGTGGTGTGGGCACGGCGGGTGCCGTGCTGATGGAGGCGCAGAATAGAGGAGCTGTGTTTCGTGTTGATGACAGAAGTGTATTGATCGGACAAAGAAAAAGCCCGCACGCGGCGGGCTTTTGCTGTCGAAGGAAGTACTTAGACGTTGAACAGGAAGTTCAACACATCCCCATCCTTGACCACGTATTCCTTGCCCTCGGCGCGCATCTTGCCCGCTTCCTTGGCGCCCGACTCACCCTTGTAGGCGATGTAGTCGTCGAAACCGATGGTCTGCGCGCGAATGAAGCCGCGTTCGAAGTCGGTGTGGATCACGCCGGCCGCCTGCGGGGCGGTGGCGCCGACCTTCACGGTCCAGGCGCGCACTTCCTTCACGCCGGCGGTGAAGTAGGTCTGCAGGCCAAGCAGTTTATAGGCGGCGCGGACCAGGCGGTCCAGGCCCGGCTCTTCCATGCCCATGTCGGACAGGAAGGCTGCCTTGTCGGCGTCATCCAGGTCGGCGATTTCCGATTCGATCGCGGCGCTGATCGCGACAATCGGCGCGTTCTGCTTCTTGGCGAACTCGGTCAGCTGGTCGAGCAGCGGGTTGTCGGTGAAGCCGGTGTCGGACACGTTGGCGACGTACATCGCCGGTTTCGCGGTGATCAGGTGCAGTTCGCGGATCTGGAACATCTCGTCGGCGTCCAGGCCCAGGGTGCGCACCGGCTGGCCTTCGTTCAGGTGCGGCAGCATGCGTTCGCACAAGGCGACCAGCTTGGCTGCGTCCTTGTCGCCCGAACGGGCTTTCTTGTTTTCGCGGTGGATCGCCTTTTCGACGGCGCCCAGGTCGGCCAGGGCCAGTTCGGTCTGGATGACTTCGATGTCGTCGATCGGGCTGACCTTGCCGGCCACGTGGATCACGTTCGGATCTTCGAAGCAGCGCACCACGTTGACGATGGCGTCGGTCTCGCGGATGTGCGACAGGAACTGGTTGCCCAGGCCCTCGCCTTTCGAGGCGCCGGCCACCAGGCCCGCGATGTCGACGAATTCGACGATGGCAGGAACGATGCGCTCCGGCTTGACGATCTCGGCCAGCTGGGCCATGCGCGGATCGGGCACCTCGACCACGCCGACGTTCGGCTCGATGGTGCAGAACGGGTAGTTTTCAGCCGGGATGCCGGCCTTGGTCAGCGCGTTGAACAGGGTGGACTTGCCGACGTTGGGCAGGCCGACGATGCCGCATTGGAGACTCATGGGAATTCTTTCTCTCGATGATGATGAGCTGCATGCCGCAACTCGGAAACCCCGCATTGTAACCCGGGCAGCGTGCGAATGCCGCAAAAACAGGCGCGCGGGCAATGTCTCGACCTACCCCGGCGCAACAGTGTGTACTGGCCAAAATCGCGTCGGAATTATTTACATC
>DAMABW010000091.1:0-13354 GCA_031999925.1 Massilia sp.
AACCGTAAGGTGGGCACCCCGTGCCCACGCGAACGCATGCGTCATGTTGGCTTCCCAACGTGACTCAGGCCGCGTCAAACCAACACGGCATCAAAAGGCGTCAAGCTAGCGCCAACAATATAACAAGCGTTCTGGAGCGACTATGTCCTGCCGCGGACGTCGGATAAGCACGTAACCGCGTGGGCACGGAGTGCCTTGCGCGGCCCGGCCCACCCTACAATTGAGGCCGCTGGCCGAACACGGCCTTAGCGAATCATCGACTCCCACACCTTCTGCAGTCGCTTCGCCGACACCGGCATCGGCGTCCGCAACTCCTGCGCAAACAAGGACACCCGCAGCTCCTCCAGCATCCAGCGATACTCCGTCATGCGCGGGTCCAGGCTCTTGCCCGGCTGCTTGGAAATCCGCTGATACTGGCTGGCCGCGTTCTGCCACTCCGCCATCAACTGCGCATCGCGCGACGGATTGCCGCGTAGCTTTTCCAGCCGCACATTCATCGCCTTCAGATAACGCGGGAAGTGCGCCAACTGGCTGTACTCGTTGTCGGCAATGAAGCGCTTGTGCACCAACGCCTGGAGCTGCGCCTGCATGTCGGCGGCCACCGGCGCCGCTAGCCCATTCAAGCGCTTCGGCATCCCATGGACCTCCGACAAGATCGCCCCCACCAGGCGCGCGATCTCGTTGATGAGCAAGCCGATCCGCCCCTTGCCCTCATCCTTGCGCTTGTTGAACGAGGCCGCATCATGCGGCAGCGGGTCCTGCAGGCAGGCGATGTCGATCGCCTTCTGAATGATCTGGTCGCGCAGCTCTTCCTGCGAACCCACGGTCATGAACTGCATGCCCATCCCTTGCAGCCCAGGGATATTCTTCTCGGCGAACTTGAGCTGGTCCTTCAACTGCAGCGCGAACAGGCGGCGCAGGCCGATGCGGTGCGTGCGCGCCGCCACGTTCGGGTCATCGAAGACTTCGATGTCGCAGTGCGTGCCCTTGTCCACCAGCGCCGGGAAGCCGATCAGCGTCAGCTTGCCCTGCTTGATCTCCAGTAGCTCGGGCAGCTCGCCGAAGCTCCAGCTGGTCAGCCCCGTGTGCTGGCTGGCGGCCGGCGCCGCAGCCGGTGCGGGAGCAGGCGCATTCCCGCCCTTCCCCTTGCCTTGCGGCGCAGCGGCAGCCGAAGCAGCAGCCGGCGCGGCCGCCAATGTCGCAGGCGCCTTGCCCTTGCCCCAGGCCGCAGGAGTGGCCACACCAGGGCGCGCGCCGCCGACTGCCGCCGGCGCCGCCTCCGCCATCTTCTGGAAACTCTCGCGCGCCTGGCTGCCCAGTTCCGCCTGCAAGGTAGCGAGATTGCGGCCCATGTCCAGCTGGCGCCCATGCTCGTCGATTACCTTGAAGTTCATGAACAGGTGGGCCGGCAGGGTCTCCAGTTTGAAGTCGCCGGTCAACACGTTCACGCCGGTCTCGGCACGCACGTCCGCGATCAGCACGTCGATCAGGTCGCCGCGTCCGAACACGCCGGCCGCATGGATGCGTTCGACGAAGCGCGCCGCGTAATCCGGCAGCGGCACGCAGTGGCGGCGCAGCTTTTGCGGCAGCGATTTCAGCATCAGGTGCACGCGCTCCTTCAGCATGCCCGGCACCAGCCAGGCCGCGCGCTCCTGTGGAATCTGGTTCAGCGCGAACAGCGGCACCGACAGGGTCACGCCATCGCGCAGGCTGCCCGGCTCGAAGTGGTAAGACAGGCCCATCTCGATGCCGGTGACGTTCATCGTCTTCGGGAACAGCTCGGTGGTGACGCCGGCCGCCTCGTGGCGCATCAGTTCTTCGCGGTTCAGGTACAGCAGCTTCGGATTATCGCGCGCCGCGTCCTTGTACCACTTTTCGAAGCCGGCGCCGTTCACCACGTCCTTCGGAATCTCGGCGTCGTAGAAGGCCGCGATCAGCTGGTCGTCCACCAGCACGTCCTGGCGGCGCGACTTGTGCTCGAGGTTCTCGATTTCCTTGATCAGTTTCAGGTTGTGCGCGTAGAAGGGCTGGCGCGTGTCGTAGTCGCCCGCCACCAGCGCGTCGCGGATGAAGATCTCGCGCGCTTCGTAGGCGTTGTGCAGCGCATAGTTGATGCGCCGTCCGCTGTAGACCACGATGCCGTACAGGGTCGCCCGTTCCAGCGCGCTCACCTGCGCCGGACGCTTTTCCCAGCGCGGCTCGCCCCAGGATTTCTTCAGCAGGTGCCCGCCGATCTTTTCCAGCCACTCGGGCTGGATTTGCGCCACGGTACGCGCGTACAGGCGCGTGGTCTCGACCAGTTCGGCCGCCATGATCCACTTGCCCGGCTTCTTCACCAGCGAGGAACCCGGCCACACGTGGAACTTGATGCCGCGCGCACCCAGGTAACCGGCGCCCGGCTCGTCCTCGCCCTTGAAACCGATGTTCCCCAGCAGGCCGGTCAAGAGCGCCAGGTGCAGCTGGTCGTAGGTGGCGGCGGCCGCGTTCAGGCGCCAGCCCTGCTCGCGCACGATGGTCAGCAATTGCGAATGCACGTCGCGCCATTCGCGCAGGCGCACCTGCGACAGGAAGTTGGCGCGGCAGTTCTCCTGCAGCAGGCGGTTCGACTTCTTGTGCGCGATGGCGTCCTCGAACCAGGCCCAGATCTTCAGGTAGCTGTTGAACTCGGACTTCTCGTCGGCGAACTTCTTGTGCTTCTCGTCGGCCTGCTGCTGGTATTCCATCGGCCGGTCGCGCGGGTCCTGCACCGACAGGGCCGAGGCGATGATCAGCATCTCGTTCAGGCAGTCGTTGTCCACGGCGGCCAGGATCATGCGGCCCACGCGCGGGTCGAGCGGCAATCTAGCCAGCTTGCGGCCCAGCGGCGTCAGTTCGTTGGTGTCGTCGACCGCGCCGACTTCCTGCAGCAGCTGGTAGCCGTCGGCAATCGCGCGGCCCTGCGGCGGCTCGATGAAGGGGAAGGTCTCGACATCCGTCAGGTGCAGCGACTTCATGCGCAGGATGACGGCGGCAAGCGAGGAGCGCAGGATTTCCGGCTCGGTGAACTTCGGACGCTGCAGGAAATCGTCTTCCTCGTACAGGCGGATGCAGACGCCGTCGGCCACGCGGCCGCAACGGCCGGCGCGCTGGTTCGCCGCCGACTGCGCGATCGGCTCCACCTGCAACTGCTCGACCTTGTTGCGGAAGCTATAGCGTTTCACGCGCGCCAGGCCGGCATCGACCACGTAGCGAATGCCGGGCACGGTCAGCGAGGTCTCGGCCACGTTGGTGGCCAGGACGATGCGGCGCGCGTTGGTGGTGCGGAAGACCTTGTCCTGCTCCTCCACCGACAAACGCGCGAACAGCGGCAGGATCTCGACATGCGGCGGATGCTGCTTGCGCAGCGCCTCGGCGCAATCGCGGATCTCGCGCTCGCCCGGCAGGAACACCAGCACGTCGCCCGAGCCGATGCGGCAGAGTTCATCCACGCCGTCGACCACGGCGTCGATCAGGTCGCGCTTCTCGCGCGCCTGCTGGGCCTTCGGGGCGGGCTTGTTGTCGACGCCCCCGCCAACGACCACGGGATCGCGGTCCACGGGACGATAGCGCACCTCCACCTTGTACAGGCGGCCCGAGACCTCGATAACGGGCACCGCCGGCTTGCCTTCCTGGGCGAAGTGACGCGCGAAGCGTTCAGCGTCGATGGTCGCCGACGTGATGATGATCTTCAGGTCCGGACGGCGCGGCAGCAGCTGCTTCAGGTAACCGAGCAGGAAGTCGATGTTCAGGCTGCGTTCGTGCGCTTCGTCGATGATGATGGTGTCGTAGGCGCGTAAGAGCGGGTCGGTCTGGGTTTCGGCCAGCAGGATACCGTCGGTCATCAGCTTGACCGAGGCGCCCGGCTGCAGGGTGTCGTTGAAGCGCACCTTGAAGCCCACGTGCTCGCCCAGCGGCGAGCCGAGTTCCTGGGCGATGCGTTTCGCGGTCGACGACGCGGCAATGCGGCGCGGCTGGGTATGGCCGATCAGCGCGTTCTCGCCGCGGCCCAGTTCCAGGCAAATCTTCGGCAGCTGCGTGGTCTTGCCGGACCCGGTTTCGCCCGAGACGATGACGACCTGGTGTTCCATCAGCGCCTTGGCGATCTCGGCGCGGCGGCCCGATACCGGCAGGTCTTCGGGATAGCTGATCGGCGGCAGCGGATTGCGCACGCGCGGCGGACGCGGCGCTGGCGGCGCCTTGGCAGCATCGCGCGGCGGACGCGGTGCACGTTCAGCGCGCTCGCCCTGCGGCGCACGTTCGCCCTGCGGCTGGCGCGGCTGGCGTGGTTCGCGCGGCGGTCCATCCTGCGCCGGCTTGCCCTGCGCGCCACGCTCGTTCTGCGGCCTCGGTGCACGCTGCGCGCGGCCTTCACCTTGCGAACCTCGCGCACCGCCCTCGCCCGCATGCCGGCGCTCGCCTTTCGTCTGCAAACGCCCGTCCGGCGTCTGCGTCATCGGCGCGCGCAACTCGCCGCCGGCGCGCTCGCGCGGCGGGTTCGATTCGGATGGAGAAGATGCTGCGCGCGCCGCGTCCGGCGAAGGCTTGTTACTCTGTTCAGACATTGTTTTTACGAGGTATTTGGTGCGCAAGTCGCGCAGCGAATTATAATGCGGCAAATGGAAAACCCTACCCAATTCGTCCAGTGGCTGCGCTCTGTCGCGCCGTATATTCATGCATTTGGCGGCAAGACGTTTGTCGTCGCCTTCCCGGGTGAACTCGTGGCCGCCGGCGCCCTGCCGGTGCTGGCGCAAGACCTGTCCCTGCTCGTCGCACTCGGCATCCGCATCGTGCTGGTGCACGGTTCGCGACCCCAGGTGGCCGAGCAGCTCGGCCTGCGCAATGTCGAAGGCCGCTTCCACAACGGCGTACGGATCACCGACACCGCCGCCATGGAATGCGCCAAGGAAGCCGCCGGCGAACTGCGTCTCGACATCGAGGCCGCCTTCAGCCAGGGCTTGCCGAACACGCCGATGTCGAACGCCCAGATCAGCATCGTGTCGGGCAACTTCGTGGTTGCCCGTCCGCTCGGCGTGATCGATGGCGTCGACTTCGAACTCACCGGCATGACGCGCAAGATCGCGGCCGACAAGATCGCCCCGATCCTGCAGACCGAGGACAACCTGGTGCTGCTGTCGCCGCTGGGCTTCTCGCCGACCGGTGAAGTGTTCAACCTCACCATGGAAGACGTGGCCGCCTCGGCCGCCATCGCCCTCCACGCGGACAAGCTGATCTACATTACCGAAACGCCGATGATGACGGATGCCGCCGGCGCCGAGATCCGCGAACTGTCGTCGCACCAGGCCGAAGCCGTGCTGCAGGCCGGTTTCCTGCCGCAGGACGCCTCGTTCTACCTGCAGCATGCGGTCAAGGCCTGCAACAGCGGCGTCGACCGCGCCCACATCGTGCCCTTCCAGATGGACGGCTCGGCCCTGCTCGAACTGTTCACCCACGACGGCGTGGGCACCATGATCAGCCACGAGAACCTGGAAAGCCTGCGCCAGGCCACAATTGAGGACGTCGGCGGAATTATCAAGCTCATCGAACCGCTGGAAGCCGACGGCACGCTGGTCTACCGCGGGCGCGAGCTGATCGAGCGCGAGATCGAGCAGTTCTCGGTGATCGAGCACGATGGCGTGATCTTCGGCTGCGCGGCGCTGTACCCGTTCCCGGACGCGAAGATGGGCGAGATGGCCTGCCTGACCGTGAACCCCGACGTCCAGGCCCAGGGCGACGGCGAGCGCATTCTGAAGCACATGGAAAACCGCGCACGCGCCGCCGGGCTGACCAAGCTGTTCGTGCTGACCACGCGCACCGCGCACTGGTTCAAGAAGCGCGGCTTCCAGCCGGCCACCGTCGACGACCTGCCGAAGGACCGCGCCCACATGTATAACTGGCAGCGCAAGAGTCAGATTTTCATCAAGACTTTATAATCGCTGTTTTTACATCGAACATCAGGAGCAGAACCATGGCCCGCACCGTTAATTGCATCAAACTCAAGAAGGAAGCCGAAGGCCTGGACTTCCCGCCCGTGCCAGGCGAAATGGGCAAGAAGCTCTACATGCAGGTTTCGAAAGAAGCCTGGCAGGCATGGCTGAAGCACCAGACCATGCTGATCAACGAAAACCGCCTGAACCTGGCCGACGACCGCGCGCGCAAGTACCTGGCCACGCAGATGGAAAAGCACTTCTTCGGCGAAGGCGCGGACCAGGCGGTTGGCTACGTGCCGCCGACCGCATAAGTTACAAGTCCAGACCCAGCTGCTCGCCACCTTGTGGAGGGTAGGTGATGCGGGTGCCCTCCACCCGCGCGAACGGCGTCAGCGCATGCGGACGCCGTTTTTGTTTGCCGATGATGTCTTCCACCTGCACGCCGCGTACCAGCAAGGCGTCGCCGACCAGCGAGCGATGGCAACGCCAGGGCACGGATTCGGCGCACATCAGCACGCAGCGCGTGGTCTCGGCCAGGCCGATCACCAGGTCGACGTTCTTGCCGAATTCCGGCGTGCCCATGTAGTCGGCGTAGCCCTGGAACGAAGTGTTGCGCCAGCCGCTGTTGGGTGAATCAGGGCGCGGCCGGCGCAGGCCGCCCAGGCCGGGGATCTGGCGGTAGGCGATGCCGGCTTCCTGCAGCGAGGCCGGCAACCGGTCTTGTCCGAACTGGGGATTGTGGCGCGACTTGGGGACGGTGCGGATGTCGAGCACGCACTCGATCTCGTTCAGGCGTAGCAGTTCGATGAACTCCTCGATCGAACGGTTGGAATGGCCGATGGTGCAGACGGTGTGCGTGCTCACGAAGGTCTCCGGCTGATGGACACCTCATTGTCGCGCAGGCGCGCGAGCAATGGCGCAGCCTAGTGGACGTTCTCGGCGGCGCGCTTCGATGCGGGCGCCTTTACCGGCTCCCTGTAGCGCAGCACCACAGCCTGCGCCACCACCAGCGCCATGTAGCCCACCAGCTCCGACATTTCTTCCAGCACCTGCGAATGCGCCACCCAGTCGTGCGCGAACGCCGGCACATGCCCCTCCCCGAGGGTCGAGCCGAGCGCGGCGCCGAGCACCACGACGACGCACATCCACGGGAAGCCGCCGCCCGCGATCACCCGCTTCAGGTAGCGGTGCACGCCATGACGCCAGCCGGTTACAAACGAGGCCAGCACCAGCAGGCCGGCAAAGGCCGGCACCAGCGGCCGGTAGGGCAGCACGCGCGACGAGAACACCGGCCCCTCGGGCCCGAAGCCCAGCGGCGGCAGGAACACCGCGCCCCAGCTGAGTTCACGGCCCGCCAGCAGGAACCAGACCGGCATCGCACACAGGCCCAGCATGGCCGCGCCGTCCCTCGAGCCGCGCAGCCAGGCGCGTCCGGCAAGCACCAGGCCGGCCAGCAGGACCACGACCTGCGCGTTTTCGATCACGCCGTTTTCCCAACTCCACTCCAACGGAATGACGCGCGCCAGCGGATAGCAGAGAACCAGGCACAGCAGAAGGATGCGCTGCAGGGCAGCCATGCCGGGATCGGCCCGGCCAGGGCGAACGGAAGTCGGATGCATGAACAGTACCGGCTCAGTCGACCGCGCCGGCCTGCGCCACGCGCACGCCGGCCTTCGCCGGCGCCTTGTAACGCAGCAGCACGCCCTGCGCTGTCACCATCGCCAGGTAGCCCACGCACTCGGCCATTTCTTCCAGCACTTCCGAACGGTCGACCAGGTCGCGCGCGAAGGTCGGCAAATGGCCTTCGCCGATGGTGGAGCCGAGCGCCGCGCCAAGCACGATGAGCACGCACATCCAGGGGAAGGCACGGTTCGCGACGATGTTCTTCAGGTGGCGGTGCACGCCGCTGCGCCAGCCGATGGCCAGCGAGGCCAGCACCAGCAGGCCGGCCACAACCGGGACGGCGGGACGGTACCAGAGCACCTTGGACGAATAGATCGGACCGTCCGGCCCGAAGCCCAGCGGCGGCAGGAATACCGAACCCCAGCTCAGCTCGCGGCCGGCCAGGATCATCCAGACCGGAATCGCGCACAGGGCCAGCATGGACGACGCATCCTTTGGATGACGCAGCCAGCCGCGGCAGGCAAAGAACAGGCCGGCCAGCAAGACCACGACCTGGGTATTTTCGACGACGCCGTTTTCCCATCCCCAGTCGACCGGGACCATGCGCGAAAGCGGGTAGCACAGGAACAGGCACAGCAACAGGAAGCGCTGCAGGGAGACCCGGTGCGGGTCGGCCCTGTCGAGGTAGGCGGAAAGTGGGTTCATGGTGGCAGTGAAAGGCCGACGCCACCGGGGCGGCGCCAATAATGACTGAACAGTCAGTAAAATCCGACAATATACACGATTCGCTTGTCCTGCGATTAGAACATTGCCGAAAGCCAATCAAGCTTGCAGAATCTGTCGCGTGCCTACATCTTGCGGCATTGGCGCAGTTCGCAACGCGCCATGAAGACCTTGCCGTCCGCACATTGCATGCGATACACCTCGATCGGTCCTTCGGCCGTCACCAGGCCGGCGCCGCCAGTCCCGGTGCAGGCATGTTGCCGTGCCAGCTGCTCGACCGTGTTCGACGATACGCCGACGCGGTACGGCACCCGCTCGATCGGCACGCCGCCCGCGTCGACGGGGCCCGCAGGCCGGGCCGCCGCTTCTGTCGGCGCCGCAGCCACAGGCATGGGTTGGGACCTGAACATCGTGCAGCCACCCACCAGGACCAGGGCTGTCAGCGCCAGCAGTCGTTTCATCGCGTCTCCGTCGATATCAGAAAGACAGGGTCTTCACGCCGTCTGCGGTGCCGAGCAGGCAGACGTTGGCGCCGCGCTGGGCGAACAGGCCCACGGCGATCACGCCGACGATGCCGTTGATCTGCGTTTCCAGCGCCACCGGGTCGGCGATTGCCAGGCCGGCGACGTCGATGATCTCGCCGCCGTTGTCGGTGATGAAGGCATCGGTCGTGCCAGCCTTCGTGCGCAGGCGCGGCTGGCCGCCGAGTGCCGCCAACTGGCGGATCACGGCTGCGCGCGCCATCGGGATCACTTCCACTGGCAGCGGGAAATTACCGAGCGTCGGCACCAGCTTCGAGCCGTCGGCGATGCACACGAATTGCTTCGACACCGAGGCCACGATCTTCTCGCGCGTGAGGGCCGCACCGCCGCCCTTGATCATCGCGCCCGCATCGGTGATCTCGTCGGCGCCGTCGATGTAGACGGCGATCGACTCGACCTCGTTCAGGTCGAACACCGGGATGCCGTGGCCGCGCAGGCGCGCCGCGGTGGCTTCCGACGAGGCGACCGTGCCCTTGATGCGGTCCTTGATCTTCGCCAGTTCGTCGATGAAGAAGTTGGCCGTCGAGCCGGTGCCCACGCCGATGATTTCGCCCTCGACCACGTAGTCGATGGCGGCACGTGCGACGGCTTGCTTGAGTTCGTCCTGAGTCATGATGATTCGCTTGGATGGTGTGGGAAATGGCGACATTTTAACGGATCGCCCTGGCCTGTTCTTCCTTTCGCTGCGGCTTTTCCCTGCATGCATCGCCAAGGCGGCGTGCATATCCGATTTCGCCGCATGCATATCCATAATGCATTGCTGAAACGACAAAAATATCTGACACTTGTTCAAAATTAATAGTAAGCATTGGATTTTGACAGGCGGAACGGAATGAAGATCTTTACGAAAAAGCGCGTCGTCGTGGCAGTCCTCCTGCTCGGCGCCGGTGCGGTGGCGCTGGCCATGGTCAACCGCAGCAAGGAGCCGACCGTGCCGCCGCTGAAGTACCGCGTCGCCACCGTCGACACCGGCAGCATCACCCACACCGTGACCGCCACCGGCACCATCAACCCGGTGGCCCTGATCAACGTCGGTTCCCAAGTCTCGGGCACCGTGGTCGAGCTGAAGGCCGACTTCAATGACCGCGTGAAAAAGGGCCAGGTGCTGCTGAAGCTCGACCCGACCATCTTCAATGCCCAGGTTGGCCAGGCGCGCGCCAGCCTGGCTTCGAGCCAGGCCTCGCTCAGCCTGGCGCAGTCGAACTACGAACGCAACCGCCAGCTGGTGGCGCAGAACTTCGTCTCGAGCTCCGCTCTCGACGTGTCGCGCCGCGAACTCGACGTCGCGCGCGCCAACATCCTGCTGGCCAAGGCCCAGGTCGACCGCGCCCAAGCCGACCTCGACAACAGCGTGATCCGCAGCCCGATCGACGGCGTGGTCATCAAGCGCACGATCGACCTCGGCCAGACCGTGGCCGCCTCGTTCAACACGCCGAACCTGTTCCAGATCGCCCAGGATCTGACCAAGATGCAAATCGATACCAGCGTCTCGGAAGCCGACGTCGGCGCGCCGAAGAACGGTCTGCCGGGACGCTTCGTGGTCGACGCCTACCCGAACCGCGAATTCAACGCCACCATGCGCCAGTTCCGCCTGGCGCCGAACGTGGTGCAGAACGTCGTCACCTACAACGTCGTGCTCGACGTCGACAACCAGGACGAACTGCTGAAGCCCGGCATGACGGCTCAGGTGCGGCTGGTGGTCGACAACCGGCCGAAGGCGCTGCGCATCCCGACGGCGGCGCTGCGCTTCCGCCTGTCCGACGAGGAGCAGGAAAAGGAACGCAAGGCCCAACGCGAGGCCGATCAAAAGAAACAGGAGGCGAACAAGGGGGCGGCCGTGGCCCAGGCGCCCGCGCCGGACGACGACCTGGCCCTGCAGGACCGCAGCGAGACGGCGCGCCTCTTCAAGATCTACAAGCTCGACGCCGCCAACCAGCCGAAGCCGGTGGACGTGCGCATCGGCCTGTCGAACTTCCGCTATACCGAAATCGTGAGCGGCGACCTGAAGCCGGGCGAGCGTGTGGTCACGCGTTCGCGGGCGCCAAGCCAGGACATGTGATGCCGGGCGCAGCGAGCAAGGCACTGATCGACATCCGCGCCGTCACCAAGAGCTATTTTTCGGGCAGCGTCGAAACGAAGGTGCTGTTCGGCGTCGACTTGCAGGTGGAGCGTGGCGACTTCATCGCGGTGATGGGCCAGTCGGGCTCCGGCAAATCGACCCTGATGAACATCCTCGGCTGCCTCGACCAGGCCACCGGCGGCGACTATTTCCTCGACGGCGAGAACACCCTCGCCCTCAGCCGCGCGCAATTGGCCGAGATCCGCAACCGCACCATCGGTTTCGTGTTCCAGAGTTTTAACCTCATCAAGCGCATGAGCGTGGCCGAGAACGTGGCGCTGCCGCTGATCTACGCCGGTGTGCCGCGCGGGCGCGCCCTGGCCAAGGCCGCGGTCGAACTCGAACGCGTGGGCCTGGCCGGCTTCGGCAAGCGCACCCCAAACCAGCTGTCGGGCGGCCAGCAGCAGCGCGTGGCGATCGCGCGCGCCCTGGTCGGCGACCCGCCGCTGATCCTGGCCGACGAACCGACCGGGAACCTCGACACCCAGACCAGCGACGAGATCATGCGCGGGTTCCAGCAACTGAACCGCGAGCGCGGCATCACCATCGTGCTGGTCACCCACGAACCCGACATCGCGGCCTGGAGCCGGCGCCTGGTACGCCTGAAGGATGGCCGCGTGCTGTACGACGGCCCGGCGCAGGAAGGCCTGCGCCAGCTGGCCGCCAGCCACAAGCACCTGGTGCATGGGCAAACGCAGGAGAGCGAGGCATGAAGCTGCTGCAAGTGATCGTCGAAGCCTTCCGCTCGATGGCGGCCAATCGCCTGCGCACGGCCTTGACCATGCTCGGCATCGTGATCGGCATCGCCTCGGTGGTGCTGATGCTGGCCCTGGGCGACACCATGCAGCGTTTCATCGCCAAGGAACTGCAGGCGTTGGGCACCAACATGGTCTACGTGTTCCCGGGCGGCGACCGCACGCAAGCCCAGCGCATGCGCGCCGGCGCCGCGCCTTCGCTGACGGTGGCCGATGCCGAAGCCCTGAATCGCCTGCCCGGTTTGTCGGGCGCGGCGCCGGCGCTGCAAGGCAGCTTCAAGCTCGCCGCCGGCAACGAGACCTCGTCGAGCCTGGTGTTCGGCATCACGCCGGCCATGTTCAAGATCCGCAACTGGAAGGTCGACCAGGGCAGCATGTTCACCGACGACGACGTGCGCTCGGCGGCGCGCACCGTGGTCATCGGCCAGAAGGTGGCCGACCAGTTCTTCTACCGGCTCGACCCGCTCGGGCGCTACCTGCGCATCGAGAACGTGGCCTTCCAGGTGGTGGGCGTGCTACAGGGCGAAGGACGCCAGATCGACGGCGGCGACTTGTCCGAGATGGTGCTGGTGCCGATCACGGCGGCGCGTGCCTACATGGTGCGCGGCCCCTTCCCCGACAACGTGCATTACATCGCGGCCCAGGGCCGCTCGGAAGCGGCGCTGAACGACGCCATCGAGGACATGAAGGAAGCGCTGCGCGACCGGCACCGCATCAAGCTCGACGACCCGGACGACTTCAAGGTGCAGAACATGGCCACCTTTGCCGCCACCGGCGCCAAGATCAGCACCGGCATCGCCGCCCTGCTCGGCGTGATCGGCGGGATCTCGCTGCTGGTGGGCGGCATCGGCATCATGAACATCATGCTGGTGTCGGTAACCGAGCGCACCCGCGAGATCGGCATCCGCATGGCCATCGGCGCCAAGCCGCGCGACATCCTGCTGCAGTTCCTGGTCGAGGCGGTGGTGATCTGCCTGGCCGGCGCGGCGGTCGGCATCGTGATCGCGGCGCTGGGCGCGGCAGCGGTGACGGCATTCGCCGAATTCGAGGTCGCGGTCGGGCTGAAGGCCGTGATCGTGGCCTGCGCCTTTGCCAGCGCGGTCGGCGTGTTCTTCGGCTTTTATCCGGCGCGGCGGGCATCGCGCCTGCTGCCTGTGGACTGCCTGCGCCACGAATAAGCAACCAACTCAACCCAAGGGAATCGTATGAGCTTCACGCTGTTTTCGCGCCGTACCTTCATCGCCGCGGCGCTGGCCGCCGGCGCCGTTTTGCCGGTCTCGGGCGCGCTCGCCGCACCCTTCGCCTCGGAGCGCATCACGGTGCGCACCGAAGGCAGCGGTCCGGACGTGGTCCTGATCCCGGGCCTGAATTCCTCGCCGCGTACCTGGGCCTCGACGGTGGCCGCCGTGCCGGGCTACCGCTACCACCTGGTGCAGGTATCGGGCTTCGCCGGCCAGCCGGCGGGCGCCAACAAGGAAGGCACTGTGGCCGCGCCGGTGGCCGAGGAAATCGCGCGCTACATCAAGGAAGCGAACCTGAAACAGCCGGCCGTGATGGGCCACTCGATGGGCGGCACCATCGGCATGATGCTGGCGGCGCGCCATCCGGACACGCTGTCGCGCCTGATGGTGGTCGACATGTTCCCCT
>DAMABW010000092.1:0-13315 GCA_031999925.1 Massilia sp.
GTGACCGGCAAGCTGGTGTCAAGCAACAGCGAGCGCGGCCTGGGCTCGGCGCTGACGCGCCTGATCGCCAAGGGCGGCGAACCGCTGATCCGCAAGGGCGTCGACATGGCCATGCGCATGCTGGGCAACCAGTTCGTCACCGGCCAGACCATCGAGGAAGCGCTGAAGAACAGCCAGGCGAACGAGTCGCGCGGCTATCAATATTCCTACGACATGCTGGGCGAAGCGGCACTCACCGAAGCCGACGCCCAGAATTACTACGCTTCGTATGTCGCCGCCATCCACGCGATCGGCAAGGCCTCGAACGGCCGCGGCATCAAGAACGGTCCCGGCATCTCGATCAAGCTGTCGGCCCTGCACCCGCGCTACAGCCGCGCCCAGTATGCCCGTGTGATGGGCGAACTGCTGCCGCGCGTGCGCAACCTGGTGCTGCTGGCGAAGAGCTACAACATCGGCATCAACATCGATGCGGAAGAAGCGGACCGCCTGGAAATTTCCCTCGACATGCTGGAAGCGCTGGCCTTCGACGCCGAAATCGCCGGTTTCGAGGGCATCGGCCTGGTGGTGCAGGGCTACCAGAAACGCTGCCCCTTCGTGATCGACTACGTGGTCGACCTGGCGCGCCGCAGCGGCCAGAAGTTCATGGTGCGCCTGGTGAAGGGCGCCTACTGGGACGCCGAGATCAAGCGTGCCCAGGTAGACGGCATGCCGGGCTATCCGGTGTACACGCGCAAGGTCTACACGGATGTGTCTTACCTGACTTGTGCGCAAAAACTGCTGGGCGCCACCGACGTCATCTACGCCCAGTTCGCCACCCACAACGCGCATACATTGTCGGTGATCTATACCTGGGCCAAGGAACGCGGTGTCGACAACTACGAATTCCAGTGCCTGCATGGCATGGGCGAAACCTTGTACGACCAGGTGGTCGGCGCCGATAACCTGAACAAGGCGTGCCGTATCTACGCCCCGGTCGGCTCGCATGAAACCCTGCTGGCCTACCTGGTGCGCCGCCTGCTGGAAAACGGCGCCAATTCCTCGTTCGTGAACCAGATCGTCGACGAAAAGATTCCGGTCGACTCGCTCCTGAACGATCCCTTCGAGGTGGCGCGTGCCAGCGGCGGCTTGCCGCACACCGGCATTGCCTTGCCGCGCGCGATGTTTGGCGCCGAGCGCAAGAATTCGGCCGGTATCGATTTGACGAACGAAGACGCGCTGCGCATGCTCGGCACGGAACTGTCGCGCCAGCGCGAATACGCCGCCACGCCATTGATCGCCGGCAGCGTACAAGGTGCCGATTCCCTGAACGTGGTGAACCCGGCGCAATCGGCCGATATCGTCGGCAAGGTGCTGGAAGCATCGAAAGCCGACGTCGACACCGCCCTGGCAGCCGCTGCCGCCTTTGCCGGCGCATGGCAAGCCAGCGCCAACGGCGAGCGCGCCAGCATCCTGATGCGCGTGGCCGATCTGTTCGAGGAAAACATTGCCGAACTGATGGCCCTGGCCGTGCGCGAAGCCGGCAAATCGCTGCCGAACGCGATTGCCGAGATCCGCGAAGCGGTCGACTTCCTGCGCTACTACGCGGCCCAGGCGAAAGACGCCTCGGCAGCCCAGGCGCTCGGTCCGGTCACCTGCATCAGCCCATGGAACTTCCCATTGGCCATTTTCACTGGCCAGGTCGCCGCGGCCCTGGCTGCCGGCAACGTCGTGCTGGCCAAACCGGCCGAGCAGACCCCGCTGATCGCTTACCGTGCGGTGCAGATGTTCCACGAAGCCGGTATCCCGGCCGCGGCGCTGCAATTGCTGCCGGGCCGTGGCGAAGTGGTCGGCGCCGCCCTCACCGGCGATGCGCGCGTAAAAGGCGTGATCTTCACCGGCTCGACCGAAGTGGCGCAACTCATCAACCGCACGCTGGCGAAACGCGGCGAAGTCGAAGGCGTCGACATTCCGCTGGTGGCGGAAACCGGCGGCCAGAACGCGTTGATCGTCGATTCCTCGGCGCTGCCCGAGCAGGTGGTGCAAGACGTGCTGAGCTCGGCATTCGACAGCGCCGGCCAGCGCTGCTCGGCCCTGCGCGTGCTGTTCCTGCAGGACGATATCGCCGACAAGACCATCCGTATGCTGAAAGGCGCACTGGGCGAACTGCGCGTCGGCAGCCCGGACCGCCTGGCCACCGATATCGGCCCGGTCATCGATGCGGAAGCCCAGCGCAATCTGCTGGCCCACATCGAGCGCATGAAAGCGACGGCAAAAAACCACTTCGCGCTCGAATTGCCGGCCAGCGTGACGGCGCAGGGCACTTTCGTGCCGCCGACCGTGCTGGAAATCGGCTCGCTCGATGAACTGAAGCACGAAGTCTTCGGTCCGGTACTGCACATCGTGCGCTACCGCCGCGCCGACCTGGGCAAGGTCGTCGATTCGATCAACGCCACCGGTTACGGCCTGACCCTGGGCGTGCATTCGCGCATCGACGAGACCATCGACTTCATCACCACGCGCGCCCATGTCGGCAACATCTACGTGAACCGCAACATCGTCGGCGCCGTGGTCGGCGTGCAGCCTTTCGGCGGCGAAGGCAAATCCGGCACCGGCCCGAAAGCCGGCGGCCCGCTCTACCTGAAGCGCCTGCAACGTGGCGCGGCGCCGCTGCTGGAGCACAACCGCAAGGCTTGCCCGGCGCTGGTGTCGCTGCTGGTCTGGGCCCGCACCCATGGCCACGGGCACATTGTCCAGCTGGGCGAAGCGTACACGCGCACCCAGTTGAACGGCAGCGAACTCGTCTTGCCGGGCCCGACCGGCGAACGCAACACCCTGGCCTTCTGCCCGCGCGGCGCCGTGCTGTGCGCGGCCGATACGCTGCCGGCGCTGCTGAACCAACTGGCGGCAGCGCTGGCCACCGGCAACCGCGCCTATGTGCTGGCCGGCGCCGGCCTGCCTGTGCCGGACGATCTGCCTGCCGAAGTGAAAGACCGTATCCGCTTCGTCGGTACGGCCGATGTGGCGCAGTGCGATTTCCAGATCGCGCTGGTGGAAACCGGGCTGAAAGGTGCACTGCGTTCGCAGCTGGCGGCGCGTCCGGATGCGATCGTCGGCATCGTCGATACCGATGGCCAGACGCCGGTGGATTTGTGGCGTTTGGTGGCCGAGCGCGCGCTGTGCGTCAACACGACCGCGGCTGGCGGCAACGCAAGCCTGATGACGCTGGGGCTGTAATCATGTAGCAGTTTTATTCTTACAAACGGAGGAAGACATGCTGGTCGGCGTTCCAAAAGAGATAAAAAACCATGAGTACCGGGTCGGCTTGACCCCGCCTTCCGTGCACGAACTGGTCGCACGGGGACATCAGGTGATTGTTCAAACGAACGCCGGCAGCGAGATCGGTCTGCTTGATGATCAGTATCTGGCCGCCGGCGCCAGCATCGTCGAGACGGCGAAAGAAGTCTTTGCGCGCGCCGACATGATCGTCAAGGTCAAGGAGCCGCAACCGCAAGAGTGCGCGATGCTGCGCGCAGGCCAGATCCTCTACACCTACCTGCACCTGGCGCCCGATCCCGAGCAGACCGCGGCGCTCATTCACTCCGGCGCCGTCTGCATTGCCTACGAAACCATCACCGGCCAAGGCGGCGGCTTGCCCTTGCTCGCGCCGATGAGCGAAGTGGCGGGACGCATGGCGATTCAGGCCGGCGCGGCCCACCTCGAAAAATCGAAAGGCGGCATGGGCTTGCTGCTGGGCGGCGTGCCGGGCGTGGCGCCGGGGCACGTGGTGATCATCGGCGCCGGCGTGGTCGGCACCAATGCGCTGCAGATGGCGGTGGGTACCGGCGCCCGCGTGACCGTGCTCGACAAGAACATCGACCGCCTGCGCCAGCTGGACCTGGTCTACGGCAACCGCATTTCCACCCTGTATTCGAATGCCCATGCGATCGAGGAAGCGGTGCTCTCGGCCGACCTGGTCGTCGGCGGCGTGCTGGTGCCCGGTGCGGCAGCGCCGAAACTGGTCACGCGCAACATGATTTCACGCATGAAGAAGGGTTCGGTGGTCGTGGACGTGGCCATCGACCAGGGCGGCTGCTTCGAAACCTCGCACCCGACCACGCATGCCGATCCGACCTTCGTGGTCGATGGGGTCGTGCATTACTGCGTGGCGAACATGCCGGGCGCCGTGGCGCGTACCTCGACCTTTGCGCTGAACAACGCCACCATCGCCCATGCGGTGGCGCTGGCCAGCAAGGGCTGGCGCAAGGCACTGGCGGATGACGTTCACCTGCGCAATGGCCTGAACGTTTGCCAGGGCAAGGTCACCTACCAGGCCGTGGCCGAGGCCTTGAACTACGACTACACGCCAGCCGATTCCCTGCTCGACTGAACCGCCTTTACAACACCGTACTTTCCGTCTCCAGGCAAAAACGCCTGACGATGTGAAAAGCGTAGCGCGCGGCGACCGATTTCACGAAACGCATGAAATCGGTCGCCGCGTTTTCGTTGGCGTTGTCGGAAATCGTCCGGATCACGCCAAATGGCACGCCCAGCTCGTAGCAGACCTGGGCCACCGCCGCTCCTTCCATTTCCACCGCCACCAGCCCTGGCAAGGCCGCATTCAGCCCATTGATGTGTTCGGCATCGTTGACGAACTGGTCGCCGCTGGCAATCAGGCCGCGGTGGATCCGTGGCCGGCCGAGTCCGAACACCGCTTTCTCGAGCGGGTCGATGGCGGATTCGAAGTCGCTGTCCAGGAAGAGATGGGCTGCATCGACCAGGCGCGTACCCAGCTGGTGGTCGGCAGGGAAGTGCGTCAGGCCGGTCAACGGTACCTCGAAACGCGGGAACAAGGGACTTGCATCCATATCGTGCTGGACCAGCGATTCGGCCACCACGATGTCGCCAACCCGCACCGTTTTGTCCCCAGCGCCGGCAACGCCGGTAAACAGGATGTGCGTAACTCCGAACTTCTCCACAAGCGTCGTCGCTGTCATGGCGGCTGCAACCTTGCCTATACGCGATAAAACGCACACAGCGTCGATTTCCCAGAGTTGTCCGAACCAGTACTCGCGCTGACCATGGATGAGCTTGTAGGGGCTCTGCATGGCTTCCACGAGCCCCTGCTGTTCTTCGTACAAGGCGCTGATGATCCCTAGACGCATGTTTTCGCTTGTTTTCAGGTTGAGAAAGAGCTGGTCAGACAGGCTAAAAGCCGCTGTTCACGCACTTATGCCCGCTGTTCGCGGTTTTTACTGTTTACAGTAGTAAACGTATATATAAAACTGGTAGTGATAGTAAACGATGATGTTGTTGTGGATAAGAAGATTTTTCTCCACAAGATCAGCGGTTTACGTCAGCGCGAACTGGCTGGACAAGGATTGTATCCAGCTTGAACGGATGTTGGAGAAAAAACGGCTTGTCTACAAACAAGTCATTTTTGCACATCCGATCCTGTGCATATCCAGCGGCTTTTCCACAGCTGAGCTGCCTGCTAACCGTTTTTTGCTGGCAAAACCGCCGTTGAACAACGTTTCCGTTCCTGGAAACGCGGTTGACGAGGGAAGGGCGAGCCAAGCAAGGCGCCAGGAGCCGGGCACGTAGCCGGCAGCAGTCATCGTCATCCCTCCCTCAGCCTGTTCGATTTCGGCAGGGTTATCGAATCGCGCAAAACGCCGTCAGCTTCCAACCAGGTCGTTCAACCGGTTGTCGCCAACCAGTTTCGTTTCGGTCGTCGACAACGTGCGCGACTTCGCGACGTTCTGCCAAACAGATCTTCAGTTGAATTTTCGATAGCGTTTGCAGCATGGTGAAGCGTTCCAGACCTTTTCCACGAGCGTTTGCGTACATCATCTTCTTAATAAGTAGGTATATATAAAGTTGGTAGTAGTAGTAAACGCCTCTCCAACTGTGGATAAAGTCGTTTTTCTTCACAACGTCAACGGTTTACGTGCTTCCGGATGTGCTGGACAAACCTTGCGTCTGGTTTGCACGGATCTTGTACAAATTCTGGAAGTGTGCAGAAGTCAGCCGTTCTGCACATTCGTTCCTGTGGATATGCATGGGTTTGTCCACAGTCGACGCCAGCTGGCGCGTGTGGTTTGTCGCTGCCAGCCTGCAGGTGGTGCGTGAAAGCCGTTTTCGGATGTGGCAACCCAGTCCAGGACTTGGCCAGGCTGGAAGTGCGGCTTTCCACCAACAGACGAGGCTTGCAACGAAAAAAAAATTTTCGACCGCACAGCGGGAAGCACCTCAGGTTTACAACCAAAATCTGTATACAAGGATAGTAGTAGTGTTAACAACTGCCACTTTCTGTGGATAAGCCTGTTAACAGACAAAAAATCAGTTGTTTACGCACGGTATAAGCCCGTGATTGCTGCTGTATGTTCCTGGTGGCAAATCTGGACAAAAATCGCGGCCGTGGAAAAAGCCGCGTTTTTGCACAAACCGTTCCTGTGGATATCAAGAAGCTTATCCACACTTGCCCCTCTGGCGCATCGTTTACGATCTGGTAAGCTGGCTGCTCTGAACTGAAAGGCAGGGTCCGGCAAGGCCGCGCCATGGCTGTTCGCGTCTGTTTTCCTGAAGCGCTGGGTGGAGCGCTTCCATGGGACAGCTGCGCGGCAGGCGGGGATCAGGCCAGGACCACGTCCGCTGCCAGGACGTAGCCAAGGCCCCAGATGGTCTTCAGCAGCCGGGGCTGGCGTGGATCGCGTTCGATTTTCTTGCGCAAACGGCTGATCTGGCCATCGATGCTGCGTTCGAAGGCAAGGGCTTCGTCGCCGGCGGTCAGCGCCAGCAGCTTTTCCCGGCTGAGCACCGTGTTGGGGTGCGCCAGCAGCACGCGCAGCAGGCGTACTTCGGCAACGCTGATCGGAATCGGGACGCCTTGTGCACCGACCAGCCGGCGTTGTTCGGCATCGAAGGTGCATTCGCCGAAATGGTAGCGGGCCAGTGGTAAGTTGGGCTGGATTCGTACGGCGCGCTGTGTGCGGCGCAGCAGTGCATGCACACGAAGGACGAGTTCGCACGGGTTGCACGGTTTGACGAGATAATCCTCGGCGCCGCTGCCGAAGCAGGCGACGAGTTGCACCGGATCCGGGCTCGCGGCCAGCAGCATCACCGGTATGTCCCATTTCGAATTGATCCTGCGCACCAGCGCCAGCGTTCTCGCGCCACCAGGCGGAAATGCCAGCAGCACCAGGGCGAAGCGGCGTTCCTTCAAGCGCTTTTTCGCATCTATCAAGGTGCGCGCTTCCATCACCACCAGGTCGTAATGGCGCAATTGCGTCGCCAGGCAGGCGCGCACTTCCTCGTCTTCATCCATCAACAGGATAGTCGTCCTGTCTTCCATCGCGCTTTTCCTGACGCCAGCCGCTTCACGCAGGCTGCCACAATTTGACAAACTTTTCGTAAGGTAAATGTTTATGATAATGATTATCATTTACAACCTTACGGTTTGACAAGGCGATGCGCCTGGGTTGGCTTTTTCCTTCACGTTCTGTGATCAAAAGCCGACATCCAGCACCGTTCATCCGGGCGTTTCCGGGCCTTCGATGCGAGCGCCACCAGCGCGAGACACTGCGCCGCTTCCTGTATGTCGACCTGAACGGCACCTGCTGAGGCGCTGGCAGCCAGCCTTAAAAATATTCCGAAGCAAATAGAGAGAGCAAAAGTGAAAAGCAATAAAGCCATGCCGTCCGCACTGCGTTTGATGTCCGCTGCCGTCTGCAGCACCCTGGCGATGGGCGCCGCCCACGCTGCCGCCGATGCGGCCATCAGCACGGGCGCCACCCATGAAGAAGGCAAGATGGCCACCGTCGTCGTCACCGCCGCCGGTTTCGAGCAGCAGATCGCCGACGCGCCGGCCAGCATCAGCGTGATCACCCGCGCCGAACTCGACAAGCGCCCCTTCCGCGACCTGACCGACGCGCTGCGCGACCTGGAAGGCGTGAGCATCACCGGCTCGACCAACGAAAAAGACATCCTGATGCGCGGCCTGCCGGGTTCGTACACCCTGATCCTGGTCGACGGCAAGCGCCAGAGCACGCGCGACGCCCGCACCAATGGCAATTCCGGTTTCGAACAAAGTTTCATTCCGCCGCTGGAAGCGATCGAGCGCATCGAAGTCGTACGCGGCCCGATGTCGTCGCTCTACGGTTCGGACGCGATGGGCGGTGTGATCAACATCATCACGCGCAAGGTGGCGCAGGAGTGGGGCGGCTCGCTCGGCTTCGACACCACGGTGCAGGAGCACAGCGAATCGGGCGATTCCTACCAGGCCCAGTTCTACCTGAGCGGCCCGATCAAGACCGATACGGTGGGCCTGCAAATCTGGGGCAAGCAGTACAAACGCGACGAAGATGCGATCCTGGCCGGCTTCACCGGTGCCAAGGACCGCGACGTCAGTGCGCGCCTGGCGTTCACGCCGAACACCGACCATACCGTCATGCTCGAAGGCGGCGTCACCGACGTGCGCCGCAACGCATCCGGCGGCGAGACCCTGGCCGCTACCGCCGCCAACACCTACAACAAGCACAAGCGTAACCATTATTCGATTTCGCACGACGGCAACTGGGGCATCGGCAAGTCGGAAATCTCGCTGCAGCACGAGTCGGCGCAGCGCTGGGCCTACACCCAGAACAACACCGGTGATTTCGTTGCCAACGTGCGCGCGCCGAAAATCGAGAACACTGTCTTCGACGCCAAGCTGAACATGCCGCTCGGTAGACATTCGCTGGTGGTGGGCGCGCAGTGGAACGAGGCGAAGCTGACCGACCAGAACCCGGGCCGCCGCACCGGCGTCGACGAACACTTCAACGTCACCCAGCAGGCGCTGTTCGCCGAAGACGAGTGGAAATTGACCGACACCGTGTCGCTGACCGGCGGCCTGCGCCTGGACGACCACGAAATCTACGGCAAGCAATGGAGCCCGCGCGCTTATGCCGTCTGGCATGCGACCGACATGATGACCGTCAAGGGCGGCATCTCGAAAGGCTTCCGCGCCCCGGACATCCGCACCATCGCACCGGGCTATGCCTACACCACCGGCGGCGGCGGTTGCACCTATGGCCCGAACGGCACCTGCGGCGTGATCATCGGCGACCCGAACCTGAAGGCGGAAACCAGCACCAACTACGAACTCAGCGCCCACCTCGACAACAAGCGCGGCTGGACCGGCGGCGCCACCGTGTTCTACACCGACTTCAAGGACAAGGTCGCGAACGCCCTGATCTATGCATCGCCGGGCGTGCCGGCGCGCTGGTCGGAAGACCCGAACTATCGCCTCTGGTACAGCTACAACATCGACAACGCGACCATCCGCGGTGTGGAGCTGACGGCGCGCTACAAGCCGTCGCGCGCGCTGAACATCAGCGCCAATTACACCTATACCGACTCGGAGCAGAAGGGCGGCGACTACGCCGGCTACGCCCTGACCCGCACCCCGAAACACGCGGCGAACTTGCGTGCGGACTGGACGGTCAAACGTGGGCTGACGTTGTGGTCGGCGGCGAATTACCACGGCAAGGAAATCAACGCCGCCGCGCGTACCGGCAGCAACGGCACGCTGCTGGCCAACGGCGTGCGCCAGTACGACGACTACACCCTGGTCGACGCCGGCGTGTCCTATCGTGTGAACCGCAGCGTCACGCTGAATGCCGCGCTGTACAACATCGGCGACAAGCGGCTGGATGACTTGACCTACAACACGGTCGGCGATGGACGCCGGGTGTGGATTGGGTTGAATAACAGCTTCTGATTGTTAGGGCTGCCGGTGGCCTGCGGCTCCAACCGTAGGGTGGGCACTCCGTGCCCACGCGGAACGCCGCGTCATCGGCGGCAGTGTTTTAAAGGCTGTGCTTGATCAGTGTTACAGGTTCCAAGAGCAAACCGATAACGTTTCGGGCCGGGTTCGACGCTAAAGGCTGCGGCTCTATTTGACAGGCCGCAGGCTTGCACAGGTCACGCGTGGGCACGGGGTGCCCACCTTACGATTTCGGCCACAGGCCAAATCCGGGCCGCTAGCCAATCTGGCCGGAGCTAATAGCGCCAACCACATTTCCGCCACCCGTTTTGCGATCTGGTAAGCTTTGCTTAATTGAATCGTTTTGCGGAAGGATGCCGTATGGAGTTCAGTTCGCTGTTCAAGCTGCCGATCATCCAGGGTCCGATGGCCGGCGGCGCCACTACCCCCGAGCTGGTGGCCGCCGTGTCGAACGCCGGCGCCCTCGGTTCCTTCGCCGGCTCGCTGCTCGGCCCGGCCGCCCTGCGCACCCAGGTCGAGCGCATCCGCAGTCTCACCGCCCAACCCTTCCTCCTGAATTTCTTCGTCCAGCGCACCCCCACGCCTTCCCCTGAAGAAGTCGCACAAGGCACCGAACTCCTGCGCCCGGTCTGGGAAAGCCTGGGCTGGACCGGCCTGCCGCAGCCGAAACAATGGTGCGAAGACTTCGACGCCCAGTTCGACACGCTGCTCGAATTGCGCCCGGCCGCCGCCAGCTTCACCTTCGGCATTCTCGACGCCGTCCAGGTCGAGCGCCTGCACGCGGCCGGCATCCTGACCATCGGCACCGTCACCACGGTCGAGGAAGCGCTGGCCTGGCAAAGCATCGGCGCCGACGCCGTGATCGCATCCGGCATCGAGGCCGGCGGCCACCGCGGCACCTTCATCGGCCGCCAGGAAGACGCCACCCTCACTGCCCAGGAACTCTGGCCGGCGGTGGCGCAGGCGGTGCGCATTCCCGTCATCGCCGCCGGCAACATCATGAACGGCGCCGACATCCGGCAAGCGCTGGCGCTGGGCGCCGCGGCGGTGCAGATGGGCACCGCCTTCCTCGTCACCGACGAGTCCGGCATCCACCCGGCCTACAAGCAACGCCTGATCGATGCCGAAGGCCAGCCGACCCGCCAGACGCGCAGCTTTTCCGGCCGTTACGCGCGCGGCATCGAGAACCGCTTCATGCGCCAGATGGCGTCGGTGGAAGCGCAAGTGCCGCCTTACCCCGTCCAGAATGCATTGACCGGCAGCATCCGCGCCGCTGCTGCCAAGAACAACGACACCGAACTGATGTCGCTCTGGGCAGGCACCGGCGTGGCACGGGCGCGGCCCATGCCGGCTAAACAATTGATCGAATTATTGGCATCCGAACTGCAGTCCTGACAGGAGACCCTGCGTGGAATCGGCTGGAGAATACGACTACATCATCGTCGGCGGCGGCACCTCGGGCTGCGTACTGGCGAATCGCCTGACCCGCAACAAGAACGTCAATGTGCTGCTGATCGAAGCGGGCGCGCGTGACGATTACCTGTGGATCCACATCCCGGTCGGCTACCTGCACTGCATCGGCAACCCGCGCACCGATTGGCTGTTCAATACCGAACCCGATCCGGGCCTGGGCGGCCGCGCGCTAATTTATCCGCGCGGGAAAGTACTCGGCGGCAGTTCCTCGATCAACGGCATGATCTATATGCGCGGACAGAAGGGCGACTACGAGCGCTGGGCCGATGCATGCGGCGACGATTCCTGGCGCTGGAACGAGGTGCTGCCGCTGTTTAAAAAGAGCGAAGACCATTACCGCGGCGCCAGCGAATTGCATGGCGCCGGCGGCGAGTGGCGCGTGGAAAAGCAGCGTCTGTCGTGGAAGATCCTGGATGCTTTCCGCGATGCGGCGGCCGAGGTCGGCATCGAGAAGGTCGAGGATTTCAATACCGGCGACAACGCCGGTTCCTCGTATTTCGAAGTCAACCAGCGGCGCGGCATCCGCCTGAACACGGCGAAAGCCTTCCTGAAACCGGCGGCCCAGCGCTCGAACCTCACCATCATGACGGGCTGCCACGTGGAACGTCTGCTGATCGAGGAAGGCGAGGGCGGCAAGGTCTGCCGCGGCGTGCAATTTACCGGCGGCGGGCGTGCCTTCACCGCCACCGCGCACCGCGAAACCTTGCTGGCGGCGGGCGCGATCGGTTCGCCGCATATCCTGCAATTGTCGGGCATCGGGGCGGCGGCGAGTTTGCAGCGCCACGGCATTGCGCCCACGGTCGATTTGCCGGGTGTCGGCGAGAACCTGCAAGACCATTTGCAGCTGCGCATGGTCTACAAGGTGACGGGCGTGAAGACGCTGAATACGTCGGCCGCGAACTGGTTCGGCAAGATGAAGATCGGCATGGAGTATGCGTTGTTCCGCAGCGGGCCGATGTCGATGGCGCCGTCGCAGTTGGGCGCGTTCGCGCGTTCGAATGCCGACGAGGCGACGCCGAACCTGCAGTACCACGTGCAGCCGCTGTCGCTGGAAAAGTTCGGCGATCCGCTGCACGGTTTTCCGGCATTCACTGCCAGCGTGTGCAATCTGCGGCCGACCTCGCGCGGGCATGTGCGCATCGCCTCGAACGACAGTTACGCGGCGCCGAAGATCACGCCGAATTATTTGAGCACGGATGCCGACCGGCGCACGGCGGCGCAGGCGCTGGCGCTGACCCGGCGCATCGTGGCGGCGCCGGCATTGGCGCGATACCGGCCGGAAGAGTTCAAGCCGGGGCCGCATTACCGGACCGAAGAGGAATTGGCGGAAGCGGCGGGGTTGATCGGGACCACGATTTTCCATCCGGTTGGCACTTGCCGCATGGGGCGGCGCGAGGATCCGCAGGCGGTAGTCGATAGCGAGTTGCGTGTGATCGGGGTGGAGGGCTTGCGCGTGGTGGATGCGTCGATCATGCCGTTCATCACGTCGGGGAATACGAATTCGCCGACCTTGATGATTGCGGAGAAGGCGGCGGAGATGATCGTGAAGCGGGCGGGCGCATCGACGACGGCGTGAATATCGGCTGCTGGCAGATGTGTTCGTAGGGTGGGCACTCCGTGCCCACGCGGTACGGGCGTCTCCGACAGTCGTTGGCAGCGACTCGTCGCCCGCGGTGCCACGCTCGGCCGCGTCATATGAATGAAGCGACTTGCGGTGACGCTGGCGGGCGAATAATCCCTGCAGCAGGTGCAAGCATGAGCACGTAACCGCGTGGGCACGGCGTGCCCACCGTACGGTTGGCGCACCGTCAAAGTGCATAAGCAGGTGATTTTCTTCCATCTCGTCCGCACCGCGAAACATTCACCTCAGCCGTGCAAATATGCACACCGGGTGCGCAAAACTACCCAGCCTGTGCACCGCCGCACAAAGGCTGTGTTGTCTTGTGGACCACAACTCTTCTGTGTAATATCGGCTAAGTAGTTCTCGAGCAGCACGTGATAAACGTACCGGAGACACAATGGCAGACGTCATTCTTGAAACAAAGCGCCTCACCAAGGAGTTCAAGGGTTTCACTGCCGTCAACGGCGTCGACCTGCAGG
>DAMABW010000093.1:0-13221 GCA_031999925.1 Massilia sp.
GCAGCGGGCGGACGAAGCGATGCGCTCGGCCAAGGCGGCGGGCCGCAATGGAGTCAGGCAGGCGGCATCGAGCGCTGTCTGACTTCGCAGGGCGGCGTGCCGAGGGGCGCACGCCTCTATCCGCGTCATCGCCCCGTCACAAACCCGCTGCATACTGCGTGTCTATTCGCCAATGCGCCGACACGCTCCCCCGATGACCAATCCGCTCAATGCTGTGCCGCTGTACGCCGCCGTGGAACTCGGCTCGGACAGCTTCCGCCTGCACGTGGCCAGTTGCGAGGGCGGCAGCGTGCGCGTGGTCGCCACCCTGAGCGAACCGATCCGCCTGGGCGCCGAGCTCGATGCGGGCGGGCGCATCGGCGCCGAGTCCATGCGCCGCGCGCTCGATTGCCTGCGCCAGTTCCGTGTCGCCCTCGATCTCTGGCAGCCGCGCGCGGTGCGCGTGGTGGCCACCGCCGCGCTGCGTATCGCGCGCAATGCGCCGGCCTTTGTGCCGGCGGCGGAAAACGCGATCGGCTATCCGGTCGACGTCATCGGCGGCGAGGAAGAGGGCCGCCTGGTCTACCTCGGTGTCGCGGCAGCGCTGGGCGACGTACAGGGCGATGCGCCGGAGCGGCGCCTGGTGCTCGACATCGGCAGCGGCTCGACCGAACTGGCCGTCGGCCGCGGGAACGTGGTCGAACGCGTGCAGTCCTTCGGCGTGGGCGCGTTGCGCCAGGGCCTGGCCTTCTTCGGCGCGGGCATCGATCCGGGCGCCTTCGAGGCCGCACTGGAATCCTCGCGCAGCCGCTTTGCCGATGCCAGCGCGCTGCCCGGCATGCGCGGCTGGCAACGCGCCTATGGCGCCTCCGGCAGTGCGCGCGCCCTGGCCGAACTGGCGAACGAATTGCTGGCGCCGGCGCCCAGCCTCGCCACCAGCCGCCTGGTCGCCTTGCGCCGCGCGGCCATCGAGGAGGGTGGCCTGGCGCGCGTGGCCGCGCAATGGCCGCAGCCGGGACGGGCGGCGCAGATCGCCGGCGGCCTGGCGATGCTGCTGGCGCTGGTCGAAGAACTCGGCATCGACGAGCTGATTCCGGTGCAGGCCGGCCTGCGCGCCGGCGTGATCCGCGAGCTGCACGAGCGCTCCCGGGATACGCTGTCCTACGGGACGCCCTACCAGGAAAGCGTGTGATCGACTATATTGTTTACCTTGTTAAGCAGTGGAATACCCAATGACCAGAAAAACGGTTCCCGACACGGCGGCAGACAAGCCGTCGACGCGGGCGAAATCGGGCGCGCGCGCGTCCGCCAGCGCAGCGAGCAAGCCAGCGCCGAAAACCACCACCAAGGCCCTGAAAGCCGCCGCGGCCGACGTCGCCGTGGCCAAGGCCGGCACCAAGAAGACGAAGGGCACGGCCAAAGCCGCTGCACCGGAGCCGGTGAAGCGCCGCGCCAAGGCGGCGCCGAAGGCGGCCGATAAGTTAGCCAATAAGTTGGCCAATAAGTCGGCCGACAAGGCGGGCGAGAAGGCCGCCGGCAAGACGCAGCCGAAAGCCGCCAGGCCCGCCGCACCCGTTACCGTGAAACCGGCCGCAAAATCCGCCGCCAAGCCTGCCAAGGCCGAGCCGAAAGCAGCCACGAAAGCGGCCACGCGCGGCGCGGCGCCGAAAGGCCCGGCATTGGCCGCCAAGACCGCGGCGAAAGCCCTGGTCAAGGCATCCGGCAAATCGACGGCCGCCAACGGGCGTGCCCGCAGTGCCGCGCCGGCGGTGGCCGTCAGCGACTCGGCGCGCCCGGCCCTGGTGCGCGACAGCTTCACCATGCCGGAACAGGAATACGCGGTGCTGGCCGACGTGAAAGGGGCCTGCTTGAAGGCCGGCTTCGAAGTCAAGAAGAGCGAGTTGCTGCGCATCGGCGTGGCGCTGGTCGGTCGGCTCGACATGGCAACCCTGCGCCAGGTGCTCGACGGCTTGCCGCAATTGAAAACAGGGCGTCCGCCCAGCCAGTGATGTCACTCACCGCCGGGCCGGCGCCCCGGTAAAAACGCACCGGCCGTGATGGCCCGGCGCCGCCAACGGGCGTGTCAGTGGATCGACGCGCTGGTCAGCTCCTTCAGCTCGCGAATCGGAATGTTCGACTTCTCGTGCATGCGCAGCAGGATCGTCGCGCCGACATTCAGCTTGCGGTGCCGGATCTTGCTGATGATCGGGGGCTGGACTTCCAGCACCCGGCACAATTCCGCGTCATTCTTCAAGTGCAGCTTTTCGATGAGGGTGTCGAGCAGCTTGTTGGGGACGAAGCTCGACGGCTCAAGGGCGCGCGCGCGGTGCATCGCGGCGAGCATTTCCTGTTTTTTTTGGCGTACGTTCATGTACTCCTCCAAATACTGAATCTGGTTGAGGGGACAGGACCGTCTTGGATGCGCCCGATGTTGTGTTAGCTTATGCGTGCGGGTCGTTGTGATATTACTACGGCTTCGCGCGGCACGACGCACTAATCATGCGTAACGTGCAGGCAACATCGTTCTTTCCGCAGGGAACTTACGCTAATTTCAAACCGGAACGGGTCAGGAGCCAGACCTGGTCGGCCATTTCGGCCGCCGCATGCGAGTGCGTGACCATGATCGCGCCGGCCCCGTTCGCCTTGATTTCGGTGCGCAGCAGGCGCAGGATGCCTTCCGCCGTTTCCGGGTCGAGGTTCCCGGTCGGTTCGTCGGCCAGCAGCAGCGCCGGCCGGTGCACGAGCGCGCGCGCGATCGCCACCCGCTGCAGTTCGCCGCCCGAGAGCTGGCGCGGGAAATCGTCCCCGCGGCCGGCCAGGCCGACCGCCGCCAGCATCTCGGCGGCGCGCGCGGTGGCATCGCGCGCAGTCAGCCGATTCAAGAGAAGGGGCAGGGCCACGTTCTGCTGCAGCGTCAGGTGCGGTAGCACGTGGAAGGCCTGGAAGATGAAGCCCATGCGCGTGCGGCGCAGGCGGGTGGCGGCATCGTCGTCGAGCGCCGACATGGCGGTGCCGTCGACGAGCACCTGGCCGCTGTCGGGCGCGTCCAGTCCCGCGATCAGGTTCAGCAGCGTCGATTTTCCGACACCCGATTCGCCCATGATGGCGATGAACTGGCCCGGTTCGAAACGGTGCGACAGTTTGCCGAGGACGGTGCGTCCGCCGTAGGTCTTGGTGAGGTCGCGCAGTTCGAGCATGGGCATTTACCGTGTGAGGGCGCGCCGCAGCGCGAAACTGACCGCATCGACCAGCGCCACCAGCAGCAGCATCGCGATCACCACGGTGGCGGCGCTCGGCATCTGGAACAGCGACAGGTGGTACTTCAGCATCTGCCCCAGGCCGCCGGCGCCGACCACGCCCAGGACGGCGGCGGCGCGGATATTGTTCTCCCAGCGGTACAGGGTGTAGGACAGCATCTGCGGCAGGGTCTGCGGCAGGGTCGCATAGAAAAAAGCGGCCAGCGCGCCCGCGCCGTTCGTGCGCAGGGTCGCTTCCGGCAGCGGCGCCGCGTTTTCCAGGGCGTCGGCGAACAGGCGCCCGAGCACGCCGGAGGTGTGCGCGGCCAGCGCCAGGGTGCCGGCGAACGGGCCGAGGCCGGCGGCCACCAGCAGGATCGCCGCCCACACCAGTTCCGGAATCGAGCGCAGCACGTTCAGCACCAGGCGCACCGCGCCACGCGGCGCCGCGCCCCAGCGCCCGGCCGCCGACAGGGCCAGCACCAGGCCTGCGAGCACGGCCAGCAGGGTGCCGAGGGCCGACATCGACAGCGTTTCGACGGCGGCGTTCAGGGTCTTCACCAAGAACGGCGTGGCGGTTTCCGGCGGCGCAAAGCCGGCCAGGAATTCAAGCGTGGTACCCACCGCTTCCGGCGTGAAGAAGGCGGCGATGTCGAGCCGCAGCGTGGCGAAACTGGCCACCACCAGCGCGACGAGCGCCAGCACCAGCAGCGGCGTGCCCCAGTCGCGCCGTGGCGGCGCGGGCATCCGGCTCATCCCAGCCTCCGGCGCAGCAGGGTGGAGACGAGGTCGGCCGCCGCCACCAACAATACGAACATGATCAGCATGGTGGCGACTTCGCCGCCGGCCATCATCTTGGTCGATTCGTCCATGCGCTGGCCAAGGCCGCCGGCGCCGACAAAGCCCATGATGGCCGAGCCGCGGATCGCGCATTCCCAGCGATAGACGGTGTAGGACACGAGTTCGGCCGCCGCTTCGGGCAGGGCGCCGTACAGCAGGGCCGGCAAGCGCCCGGCGCCGTTGGCCAGCAAACTGTCGCTGGCGTGGGCGTCGCTCGACTCGAGGATTTCGGCATACACCTTGGCCAGCATGCCGCAATAGGTGAGGGCGATCGCCAGCACGCCGGCGGTCGGGCCCAGGCCCACCACGCGCACGAACAGCAGCGCCCACACCAGTTCCGGCACGCTGCGCAGCAGCACCAGTACCCAGCGCACGGCCTGGCGCAGGAGTGCAGCGGGTCGCCGTATGCGGCCGGTGCCGAGACGCGATACCGACAGGCGCTCGGTCACCAGCAGGGTCGCGGGAATCGCGCCCAGCAGGGCCAGGAACAGGCCACAGGTGGCGATCGCCACCGTAATCCAGGTTTCGCGCAGCACCATCGCCAGGAATTCGGCCGAGTGCGCGGGCTTCAGGAAATCGGAAAGGAAGTTGCCGGCCGCGGCCAGGCTTTGCAGATCGAACAGGATCCAGGGCTTGAATTCGCTGTAGACCAGCATCGGCCAGAGCAGGGCGATGCCGAGGCCGCAGGCCAGCAGGCGGCCGCGCCAGGCGGGATCGGGGTGCAGGACAGCCGTCGCCATGAATCAGAAACAGGCGCCGACGGCGATGCGTTCGGGCGATTCGTGGGGGTGGTCCTGCGGCGGCTGGATGGTTTCGTTGGCGTAGAGCGCGGCGATCATCTCGTCGGTCACCGCTTCGCGCGGCAGGTCGAACACGATGCGGCCCGCGCGCAGGCCGACGATGCGCGCGAAGTGGGCACGCGCCATCTCCACCTGGTGCAGGCTGCACACCAGCGTGGCCTTGCGCGCCGCCGCTTCGCCCTGCAGGGTGGACAGCGTGAGCTGGGCCAGGGCCGGGTCGAGCGCGGAGATCGGCTCGTCGACCAGGAACACCTCGGCGTTGGAGAGCAGCAGGCGCGCCAGGCTGCAGCGCTGGCGTTCGCCGCCGGACAGGCGGTCGACGCGCGCATACAGCTTGTCGCCGAGGCCGAAGCGGCTCAGGGCGTCGAAGGCGGCATCCGGATCGGATGGCTTGAAGAGGGAGGCGAGGGCTTTCCCCAGGCTCCACTGCGGCAGGCGCGCCGCCAGCACGGCGGTGACCACGCGCTGGCGCGGCGGCAGCGGCGGCGTCTGCGGCGCCAGGAACAGGCGCGCGCGCAGGGCGTGGCGGTCGCGCTGCGACAGCGCCCACGGGTCCTGGTTGAAGACGGTGAAACCGCCCTCGGCCGGCTGGTGGGCCAGCGCGAGGGTGGACAGCAGCGTGGTCTTGCCGGCGCCCGACGGCCCGATCAGCGCCAGTTGCTCGCCCGGCGCGATCGCCAGGTCGAGCGCCTGCAGCGCGGGCGCGCGGCTGCCCGTCAGGTGGCGCACCGTCAGTTTGTCGAGCGTAAAACTCATCGGCAAGACCTCGTACAGCGAATTACTTCAGCAGGCCGGCGTTACGCGCGGCGGCTTCGATCGCCTTGTAGTTCTCCGGCTTGGTGGCGATGAACTTGGTGGCGCGCTGCAGTTCCAGGATTTCCTTGCCTTCCGGGGTGCTGTCGTTCAGCGCCAGGAAAGCGTCGCGGATTTTCTTTTGCAGGGCCGGGTTCATGTCCGAACGCACCGACCAGTTGTAGTCATAGTAGCCAGGGGTGGTGTAGAACACGCGCACGGTCTTCGGATCGACCTTGTTCGCTTCGACCAGCTTTTCCCAGACCGAGATGTTCAGCGCGCCGGCATCGACCTTGCCGCCGGCAACGGCCGCCACGGTGGCGTCGTGCGCGCCCGAGAACGAGATGCGCTTCAGGTCGGTGTCCGGGTTGATCTTGGCGCCCAGCAGGAAGGAACGCGGCATCAGGTGGCCCGAGGTCGACGATTCCGAACCGAAGGAGAGGGTCTTGCCCTTCAGGTCGTCCAGCTTGTTGATGCCGGGCTGGGTGGTGATGAAGACCGAGCGGAATTTCTCGTCTTCGGCGCGCTGCACCAGCGGCGTGATCTGGCCCTTGCTGCGCACGTTGGCCTGCACGAAGGTGAAGCCGCCGAACCAGACCATGTCGAGCTTCTTGTTGACCAGGCCTTCGACCGAGGCGGCGTAGTCGGTCACCGGGGTGAACTCGACCTTCAGGCCGGTGGCCTTGGCCAGGTAGTCGCCCAGCGGCTTGAACTTGCGCTGCAGTTCGGTTGGCGCTTCGTCGGGAATGGCCGACACTTTCAGCACGCCGGGCGTGTTCTGGGCCGAGACGCCGGGGGCGGCGAACAGCAGGGCGGCGGCGCTCGATGCGGCCAGCAGGGATTTCAGGGTCGAGATGGGCGACATGGATGGTCTTTCTTGTTAGTGGTGTCTGGATGGCCTGCACGCTTGCGCGCAGGCGAACGCGGAGATTCGGCGCTTCGGGCTATGATAGCAAAAACGGCAACATCCCCAGGCCAGGGCGCATCCGGCGCTTCGGCGGCACGAATGATAAACCCTATGATGACTTCCTGCATAACCGAACAGCCCGACACCCTGGCCAGCGCCCACGTTCCCGCCGAACTCTACGACGGTCTCGGTGCGCGCCACGCCACGATTTCGCCCAAGTTTCTCTACGACGCGCTCGGCTCGAAACTGTTCGAGGCGATCTGCGAACTGCCGGAATACTATCCAACCCGCACCGAAGCGGCGATTTTCGCACGCCATGGCGCCGAGATGGCGCGCGTGATCGGCCTGGGCAGCACCCTGGTCGACCTCGGCGCCGGCAACTGCGCCAAGGCAGCCTCGCTGTTCCCGCTGCTGCGCCCGAGCCAGTATGTGGCGATCGATATTTCCGTCGAGTTCTTGCACGACGCCTTGAACCGGCTGCGCCAGCGTTTCCCGCACATCGCCATGGAGGCGCTGGGGCTGGACTTTTCCAGCGGCCTCGAGTTGCCAAACAATGTGCGGGCCGAAAAGCGCCTGTTCTTCTATCCCGGCTCCTCGCTCGGCAATTTCACGCCGCCGGAAGCGCGCGCCTTCCTGCGCCGCCTGCGCCGCAACTGCGGGCCCGATGGCGGCCTGCTGATCGGCATCGACCTGGTGAAGGACAAGGCCGTCATGGACGCGGCCTACGACGACGCCCTGGGCGTCACCGCCGCCTTCAACCTGAACGTGCTGCGCCACGTGAACGGCCTGCTCGACGCCGATTTCGATATCCGCGGCTGGCGCCACGTCGGCTTCTATAACGAAGCCATGGGCCGGGTCGAGATGCACCTGGAAGCGAAGACGCCCCAGCGGGTGCGCTGGCCGGGCGGCGGACGCGACTTCGCGGCGGGCGAGCGCATCCATACCGAAAACAGCTACAAGTACCGCCAGGCCGATGCGATTTCGCTGCTGGAGCAGGCCGGATTCGAGGCGACCCGCGTGTGGACCGATCCGCACTGTCCTTTCGCCGTGATCCACGCGCAGGCGGCCAACTGAGCGTTTCATCATGCCGCACGAATTCCACACCGTCCGCCAGCGCTCGCTGCACCTGGCCGAACCGCTTTCCAGCGAAGACTGCTGCGCCCAGTCGATGCCCGACGCCAGCCCGATCAAGTGGCACCTGGCGCACACGACCTGGTTCTTCGAGACCTTCATCCTCGAAGCGTATGAAGAGCACTTCGCGCCTTTCCACCCGGCCTTCCGGGTGCTGTTCAACTCCTACTACAACGGCGTCGGCGCCAAGCATCCGCGTGCGCACCGGGGCCTGCTCACGCGGCCATCGCTGGACGAGGTGCGCGCCTACCGGCGCGACGTCGATGCGCGCATGCTGCGGCTGCTGGCTGCCCGTGCCGGCGATGCCCGCCTGGCCGAACTGGTGGAACTGGGCCTGCAGCACGAGCAGCAGCACCAGGAACTCATACTGACCGACCTCAAGCATCTGCTGGCGCAGAATCCCCTGTACCCGGCGTATTCGGCCGAGCCGCTCGGCGCCGAGCCCGCGCCCGGCGCGCTGGAATGGATTCCCTGCGCCGGCGGTCTGGCCGAGATCGGTTTCAACGGCTGCGGCTTCTGCTTCGACAACGAATTGCCGCGCCACCGCGCCTACCTGGCGCCCTTCGAGATCGCCTCGCGCCTGGTGACGAACGGCGAATACCTCGCCTTCATCGAGGCGGGCGGCTACCGCGACCCGGCCTTGTGGCTGGCCGAGGGCTGGGACAAGGTGGCATCCGGCGAACTGGCGCATCCGTTCTACTGGCGCCAGCTGGACGACGGCAGCTGGCACGAATTCACCCTGCACGGCCTGCTGCCGCTCGATCCGGCGCGCCCGGTCACGCACGTGTCGCTGTACGAGGCCGATGCCTACGCCCGCTGGTGCGGCGCGCGCCTGCCGACCGAATGCGAGTGGGAATTCGCGGCGCGCCAGGCCAGCATCGAGGCCGGGCGCTTCCACCCAGGCGCGGCCGCCGGTGAAGGCCTGACCCAGATGTTCGGCGCCGTTTGGCAATGGACCAGCAGCAGTTACGCGCCTTATCCCGGCTACGCCCCGGCGCCGGGAGCGATCGGCGAATACAACGGCAAGTTCATGGTCAACCAGTACGTGCTGCGCGGCTCGTCCTGCGCCACCCCGTCCGGCCATGCGCGCGCCAGCTACCGCAACTTCTTCCCGGCGGGAGCGCGCTGGCAATTCACCGGGATCAGGCTGGCGCGATGATACGGCTGCGCTGGCAGTCCGTGCGCCGTGCGCGCATCCGGATCCTGAACCGGCGCGCGAATGCCTACATCCTTTCCCATCCGCTGGCATTCACCCTCAGCTGCCTGCGCGGCTTTCGCGCCAACCAGGGGCTGCTGCTGGCCGGCGCCGTGGCGTATTACGCGCTGCTCTCGATCGTGCCTTTCCTGATGCTGGTGGTGGTGGCGCTGTCGCACTTCCTCGACCAGGCCGAATTGCTGGAAACCCTGCGCCGCTACCTGGAACTGCTGGTGCCGGGACAGTCGCGCTCGATCGTCGCCGAGGTGGCGAACTTCCTCGACAACCGCGACCTCATCACCTGGGTGCTGGGCATCACCATGCTGTTCTTCAGTTCGTTTGCGTTCACCGTGCTGGAAAACGCCATGAGCGTGATCTTCGTGCACCGCGTGGCGATCCGGCGCCGCCATTTCCTGGTGTCGGCGGTGCTGCCTTATTGCTACATCCTGGCGCTCGGTTTCGGCGTGATGCTGGTGACCCTGGTGGCGGGCACGCTGCAGGTGATGGGGCAGGAGCATGTGGCGCTGCTCGGCTACCGCTGGTCGCTGGGCGGGGTCTCGGGCGCACTGCTGTATTTGCTGGGGCTGGGCGGCGAAATCCTGGTGCTGACCTCGATCTACCTGGTAATGCCGGTCGGGCGCCTGTCGCTGTCGCATGCGCTGGTGGGCGGCGTCACGGCGGCGCTGCTGTGGGAGCTAGCACGCCATATTCTGGTCTGGTACTTCTCGACCCTGTCGCAGGTGAATGTGGTGTATGGCTCGATGACCACCGCCATCGTGGTCATGTTCAGCCTAGAGATCGGCGCCACGCTGCTGCTGTTCGGCGCGCAGGTGATTGCCGAGTATGAGCGGGTGGGCAAGGGCAAGCCGGAGCGGGCGCAGCCGATGTCGACGTCCGCCTGAAGTGCGTTTAACGACAGCACCCTTGCGACACTGCGGCCCTCTTGGTGCACTTGGACGCGTGGACGGCGTAGCCGTCCACCCTACCTACTTGAGATCGCTCAATTTCCAGCAGGAATAGAACTGGCACATTACGTTCTTGCGTTCGGTTAATGCCGGACGATTTCCAACGGAACGGGAGGTGTCATGGATCAGGGCGCATTCTTTGGCTTACCGCTGCCGGTCGTGCTGGCCTTTGTTGTGTTGCTCCTGGGGCTGGTGCTGATGGCGCGCCTGCTGCATGGCTTGCGCCGGCCTGCCGTGGTGCGCCATGCGGCCAGCCATGCCGACCCGCGCCGCCCACAGGAACGCGACTGATCCCTACAACACCACGCTGCGGTTGCGTCCGGCCGACTTGGCCGCATACAGCGCGCGATCGGCGCGTTCGATGGCCTGGTCGATCGGTTCGCCGTCTTCATAGCGCGCGAAACCGGCCGAGAAGCGCACGCGCAGGTCCGGCAGGCTCGGGCTGGCCGGCATCACGGCCAGGGTATCGCGCAGGCGCGCCACGCCGAGGGTTGGTTCGCCCGGCGGGGTTTCCGGCAACAGCAGCAGGAATTCCTCGCCGCCCCAGCGCCCGATCATGTCGGTGGTGCGCAATACCTGCTGGGCCTGGTTCGCAAAGGCGCGCAGCACGGCGTCGCCGGCCGCGTGGCCGAAGGTATCGTTGATGCTCTTGAAGTGGTCGAGGTCGATGATGCAGACAAAAAAGCGCGGGCCGCCGCGCGCATGGCGCGTCGCGTGCTCCTGCAACAATTCCATCATGCGGCGCCGGTTTGGCAAGCCGGTCAACTCGTCGCGCGCCGCCATTTCCTTGATGTGGGTCAGCGCCTGTTCGAGCGCGATTTTTTGCGTCTTGAGGCGCGTGCGCATGTCCATCAACTGGCCCGACAGCTGGGAAATCGCGATCATCACGATCGCCGTCAACGCGAAATTGAAGAGTTCCAGGCGCGCCGGATAATGTTCCGGCTGGTTGCGTACGCACAAGTACATGACCGCGCCCATCACCGCCACCGTATACAGGCTGGCCACGCGCAGCGCCGCCGGGCGCAGGCTGAACATGCCGAACACCATCACCAGCGACAGCATGATGACGGTCGCGCCATGCACCGGCCCGGTCATGGCGTAGCCGGCGGCGATCAGGCTTTGCGCGCAGATGACCTGGGGCAGGGCGAGCGTGGGATCGCTGAAGCGCCGGTTCAGGCCGCTACGGATGGTGGAATAGAAACCCACCATGAACACGGCGAAGAAGGTGGCCAGCCAGCCGATGTGGTGCGGCCGGGCCACGCCGATTGCCGTTGCATACACCAGCAGCGCAACGACGGTCGCGGTGACGAGTGCGGCCAGCAGCAACAGGCCGAGGGTGCGGCGCTGGCGGCTGTCGGTGGTCAGGACGGCATTGCTCAGTCGGACGAGCCAGTCGGGGCTGTGGTGGCGACGGCGCTCAGGGCTGGATTCGGGCGGCGCGGAAGCGCCCAGGGGCGTTGGCATTGTCTCTGGGTTTTTGTCAAGAATGTCGAGGCCGGTCTGCGCCAGCCGTGCAATTATACAACCGACAATTCTCAAGAAACTAATTAGTTGCCCTACGGATGCAAAATAATTGCGTTGACAGCATCGAAAAGTGTGTCAGCCGCCACAATTCGCATCCGCCCGGCGGGCCCGTGAAAAGGAAATCAGGCGTTCACCACGACGCGGGCGCTGCCCCCTTCCATGCGGCCGATGACCCGCGCTTCGCCGAAGCCTTCGCGTGCGAACAGGGCCAGTACGGCCTCCGCCGCCTCCGGCGCGCACGATACCAGCAGGCCGCCCGAGGTTTGCGGATCGGTCAGCAGGGCGCGCTGGGCCGGCGTGATGCTTTCGCCCAGCACGACGTCCTTGCCGTAGGCGTCCCAGTTGCGTCCCGAGGCACCGGTGAAGTAGCCGTCGTGCGCCAGTTGCAGCACGCCCGGCAGCAGGGGAATCGCGTCCATGTCGAGCCGTGCTTCCAGCTGGGCACCGCGCGCCAGTTCCAGCAGGTGGCCGAGCAGGCCGAAACCGGTGACGTCGGTCAGGGCGTGCACGCCATCCATCTCGGCCAGCAGTTTGCCCGGCTTGTTCAGCTTGGTGGTGTTGGCGATCATCGCGGCGTAACCGTCCTCGCCCAGCACGTCCTTCTTCAACGCGGCCGACAGCACGCCCACGCCCAGCGGTTTCCCAAGGATCAGTACGTCGCCGGCGCGGGCGTCGGCATTGCGCTTCACGCGGTCCGGGTGCACCAGGCCCATCACCACCAGGCCATAGATCGGCTCGACCGAGTCGATGGTGTGGCCGCCGGCGATCGGGATGCCGGCTTCGGCGCAGACCGATTCGCCGCCGCGGATGATGTCGCCGATGGTTTCCAGCGGCAGCTTGTTGATCGGCATGCCGACCAGGGCCAGGGCCATGATCGGGGTGCCGCCCATGGCGTACACGTCGGAGATGGCGTTGGTGGCGGCGATGCGGCCGAAGTCGAAGGGATCGTCGACGATCGGCATGAAGAAGTCGGTGGTGGCGATCAGCGCCTGCTCGTCGTTCAGTTTGTAGACTGCCGCGTCGTCGGCGGTTTCGATACCGACCATCAATTGCGGCGGCACGGGGAAGCCGCTCGACTTCTTCAGGATCTCGGCCAGCACGCCGGGCGCGATCTTGCAGCCGCAGCCGCCGCCGTGGGAGAAGGAAGTCAGTTTGATGGTCGGGTCGCTCATGTTCGGTTCCAATGTTGTTGACGTATTCAGGTCGCGCTCGCGCGCAGCAGATTATCCACCAAGTCGCACAAGGCTGCTTGCTCGGCACTTGGGGCGAACAGGGATGCGCGGGCGGCGCACTGGCGGCGCAGCAGGGTGTCGAACGCCGGGTCGCTTGCGATGCGGTCGAGCAGCCGGGCCAGGGCGGCGGCGTCGCCGGGCGGGAAGTAGCCGGCGTAGTCGCGGCCCAGCATGCCACGGTTGCCGTCGATATCGGACGCGAGCACCGGCACGCCGCTGGTGACGGCTTCGATGATGACGTTGGCGCCGCCTTCCATGTGCGAAGCGATGACCATGCCCGCGCAGCGTTTCAGGCGCTGGCGCGTGGCGGCGTGGGTCATCGGGCCGAGCCAGCGGTAGCGCAGGGTGGTTTGTTCGGTGTTTCTTGCCGCCTCTGCCAGGGCCGGGTCGAGTGCGCCGCCGATGTGCAGCAGGCGCAGGCGTGGGTGCGTTACCAACTGCGCGGCGTGCATGAAGGTCTGCGGGTCTTTCTCGGGGCGCAGGTGGCCGATCATGCAGACATCGAACTGGCGCTTTTTGCTAGCCGGTGCCGGCAGCAGGGTGGGGGCGGACTGGTAGATGACGCGGGCCCTGGCGCGCAGCGGCGGCGGCAGGCGTTCCAGGCCGGCTTCCTGCAGCAC
>DAMABW010000094.1:0-13213 GCA_031999925.1 Massilia sp.
CTGGTCGCTCGACGCACTGGCCATCCACGAACTGGCCGGCGACGAAGCGCTCGACCTCGACTCGCAGCAGTCGGTGTTCCACCCGTCCGAAGTGGAGCTCGGCGAAACCACGCGCAAGGTGATGGACGAAGTCGACCGGTTGAAACCGGTGCGCGTGGTGTTCGACAGCATGTCGGAGATGCGCCTGCTGGCCCAGAACCCGCTGCGCTACCGGCGCCAGATCCTGGCGCTGAAGCAGTTCTTCTCGGCGCGTAACTGCACCGTGCTCCTGCTCGACGATAAATCCAGCGCCTCCGACCAGCACCTGCACAGCATCGCCCACGGCGTGATCAGCCTCGAGCAGATGGCCAAGGAGTTCGGCAAGGAGCGCCGCCGTGTGAACATCGTCAAGATGCGCGGCATCCGCTTCCGCGGCGGCTTCCACGACTACAACCTCGACACCGGCGGCATCGTCATGTACCCGCGCCTGGTGGCGGCCGAACATATCCGCGACTTCGCACCGAAGATCAGCTCCAGCGGCTCCAGCGGCTTCGACCATCTGCTGGGCGGCGGCCTGGTGCGCGGCACGAATACCCTGATGGTCGGCCCGTCCGGCATCGGCAAGACCACCCTGTCGGTGCGCTGCCTGCTGGCGGCGCTGGAACGCGGCGAAAAGGCGTCCTACTACCTGTTCGACGAAGGCCTGGGCACCTTCTTCGCGCGCAGCGCCTCGCTCGGCATGAATTTGCGTCCGTATGTCGACAGCGGCCAGCTGCGCATCGCCCACATCGACCCGGCCGAGCTCTCGCCCGGCGAGTTCGCCCAGATGCTGCGCGACGCGGTCGAGCTGCATGCGGTGAACTTCATCGTCATCGACAGCCTGAACGCCTACCTGCAGGCGATGCCGGGCGAGCAGTACCTGACGCTGCAGATGCACGAACTGCTGTCCTACCTGAACCAGCAGGGCGTGACCACGGTGCTGGTGCTGGGCCAGCATGGCCTGATCGGCGAAGTGCGCACCGACGTCGACCTGAGCTACCTGTCCGACACCACGGTCCTGATGCGCTTCTTCGAGGCCAACGGCCGCCTGCGCCGCGCCCTCACCGTCATCAAGAGCCGCACCGCCACCCACGCGCTGACCATCCACGAGCTGCAACTGAGCCACGAAGGCGTGCGCATCGGCGATCCGCTCGAAGGTTTCGAGGGCGTGCTGACCGGCCTGCCGAGCTACCGCGGCATCACGCCGATGATGGCCAACGTCGCCGATGCCGCCCCTTAATCACAGCGAAGTGCGCGATAGCGAAGAGCGCATCCTGCTCCTGGCGCCGCGCGGACGCGACGCCCAGGTCATGTGCTCGGTGCTCGACGTCGACGGCATGGCCTGCGACACGGTGCCCGACATCGCCACCCTGGCCGCGCGCATCGAGGCCGGCGCCGGCGCCGCCATCCTGGCCGAGGAAGCGCTGACCGGCGTCGACCTCGGGCGCCTGCGCGGCTGGCTCGACGCCCAGCCGCCGTGGTCGGATTTCCCCTTCGTGGTCCTGCTGGCCAAGGCGATCGCGCCGGCGCCGGAAAGCGAACGCGCGCGCATCGCGGAACTCGGCAACGTGATCGTGCTGGAGCGCCCGCTGAACACCCAGACCCTGCGCAGCGCCGCCGCCTCGGCCCTGCGCGCGCGGCGCCGCCAGTACCAGGCGCGCTCGGTGCTGGCCGACCGCGAACACACCGCCGCCAACCTGCGCCGCATCCAGACCGACCTGCTCGACCTGAACGAAACCCTGGAAGCGCGCATCGACGAACGCACGCGCGCCCTGGCCCAGGCCAACGACCGCCTGACCAACGAGGTGATCGAGCGCGAGCGCGTGCAGCAGGCGCTGATCCAGTTCCAGAAGATGGAAGCGATTGGACGCCTTACCGGCGGCATCGCCCACGACTTCAACAATTTGCTGAACGTGGTCCAGGGCAGCATGGACCTGATCCTGCTCAAGTCGCAGGACGAATTCACGCGCAACCGTGCCGAAGTGGCGCGCCGCGCCTGCCAGCGCGGCGGCAAGCTCACCGCCCAGCTGCTGGCGTTCTCGCGCAACCAGAGCCTGGACCTGCGCCCGCTCGGCCTGGGCGCCCTGTTCGAAGGGGTGCGCGAGCTGGTGGCGACCTCGCTCGGCTCCAGCGTGCGCCTGGAGTTCGTGCTCGACGACCCGGATGCGGCCGTGATGGCCGACACCAACCAGATGGAGATGGCGCTCCTGAACCTGGCCATCAACGCGCGCGACGCCATGCCCGGCGGCGGCGAATTGCGCTTCCATGCCGGGGGCGCCGTGCCCCCCGAGGGCCTGCTGCCGGCCGGCGACTACATCCGCATCGCCGTGGCCGACAGCGGCGAAGGCATGCCGCCCGAGACCATCGCGCGCGTGTTCGAGCCCTTCTTCACCACCAAGGGCGTGGGCAAGGGCACCGGCCTGGGGCTGAGCCAGGTGTACGGCATGGCCCAGCAATCGGGCGGCGCGGCGCGCATCCTCAGCGAGCAAGGCGTCGGCACGACGGTGGAAATCTGGCTGCGCTCGGCCGGCAGCGCGGCCGACGTGCCGGCACTGGTGCGCTCGTCGGTGGCGGCGGCACGCCAGCGCGGGGCGCGTATCCTGGTGGTCGAGGACGACGCCTATGTGCGCCAGTCGGTGGTCGAATCGCTGGAAGTGCTGGGGCACACCGTGGCCCAGGCGGCCGACGGCGAAGCGGGCCTGCGCGAACTGCAGCGTGCGCGGCCGGATCTGCTCATCACGGATTACCTGATGCCGGGGATGACCGGGGCCGAACTGGTGCAGCAGGCGCGCGGCATCTATCCGGATCTGCCGATGATGATCGCCACCGGGTATGCCGACATGCGGGCCATCGAAAAGGTGGTTGGCGAAGACAGGGTGCTGCACAAGCCCTTCCAGCTGGCCGAGCTGGCGGCCAGCGTGGAGCGTGCGCTACAGCCCCACTGAAAGGGTGCGGTGCGGCCAGCGGCGCAGCCGGGTCAGGCCGGTGCGCCGTAACGCTGCCGCGTGGCGCTCACCGCGCCGGCCACCAGTTGTTCCAGCACCGCCGGATCGGCATCGGCCAGCCGGCGCAGGTACAGGCAAGCCTTGCCCGCCTTGTGCCGTCCCAACCTGGCCAGCAGGGCAGCTTCGCCCTCGTAACCGGCCAGGACGTACAGGCTGATGTCGCCCTTGCGCGGCGAAAAACCAACCAGCGGCGCATCGCCTTCGCGCCCGCTTTCGTAGCGGTAGTGATAGCTGCCGAAGCCGACGATGCTGTCGCCCCACATGACGGCAGGCTCGCCCGTCACCCGGGTCATCAGGCCGGCCAGGATCTCGCAATCGCGGCGCCGCTCCTCGTCGCCCACGGCGGCGATATACGCTTCGACGCTGGCGCCGGTCGGCCGGGTCTTGTTCTCGGCCATAGGCGGTTCAGAGCTGGACGCCGAGGTGCTTTTCCACCCAGGCGTGGGCGTCTTCCAGGCTGTCGAAATGCACGGTGGCGATCACCGTCTTGTCGTGTGCCAGGCAACTGGCATACACGCGCTTTTCGTCGGCGGAGCTGAGCAGGTCGGACTGCGGCGCCAGTTCGACCGATGCCACCAGGTCGAGGTTCAGCAGCTGCGCCTTCTTCGGGTTGTTTTCCTTGTCGATACGGACGAATTTGCTCATTTTTTAAACCCCTCAGCTGCCCGCGATAACCATCTTTTCGATCAGGATCGACCCGGTCGACTTGTTCCCGCGCGCCAGCACGTCGTTGCCGACGCCGACGATCTGCTGGAACATCTCGCGCATGTTGCCGGCGATCGTGATCTCTTCCACCGGATACTGGATGACGCCGTTCTCGACCCAGTAACCCGAGGCGCCGCGCGAATAATCGCCAGTGACGTAGTTCACGCCCTGCCCCATCAGTTCCGTTACCAGCAGGCCGGTGCCCATCTTGCGCAGCATGCCTTCGAAGGTATCGGCGCGCTTGGTGGTATCCGACGTGATCGACAGGTTGTGCGAACCGCCGGCGTTACCGGTGGTTTGCATCCCGAGTTTGCGCGCCGAGTACGACGACAGGAAGTAGCCCTGCAAGACGCCGTTCTCGATCACCTTGCGCCGTACCGTGCGCACGCCTTCTTCGTCGAAGGGCGAAGAGCCGACTTCGCCGATCAGGTGCGGGTCTTCGACGATCTGGATGTGGTCCGGGAAGACCTGCTTGCCCAGCGTGTCGAGGAGGAAGGTGGACTTGCGGTACAGCGAACCGCCCGACACCGCCTGCACGAAAGCGCCCAGCAGGCCGGCCGCCAGCGGCGCCTCGAACAGCACCGGGCAGGTGCGGGTGTCGAGCTTGCGTGCGTTCAGGCGCGCCAGGGCGCGTTCGGCGGCATAGCGGCCGACCGCCTCGGGATTGGCCAGCTTCTTCGGGTCGCGCGCCGAGGTGTACCAGTCGTCGCGCTGCATCTTGTTGCCCTTGCCGGCGATCGGCGCCACCGACATCGTGTGGCGCGAGAACGGGTAGCCGCCGATGAAGCCGCGCGTGTTGGCCGCGACGAAATGCGATTGCTGCACGTAGACGCTGGCGCCTTCGCTGTTGCTGATGCGCGGGTCGACCTCGAAGGCCGCGTTCTCGCAGCGCTGGGCCAGTTCGACGGCTTCCTCGGTGCTGATCTGCCACGGGTAGCACAGGCGCAGATCGCGCGGGTTCATTTCCAGCATGTCGGCGTCGGGCAGGCCGGCGGCATCGTCTTCGGCGGTGAAGCGGGCGATGTCCCAGGCCGCCTGGACGGTGGCCTTCAGCGAGGCTTCCGAGAAGTCGGAGGTGCTGGCGTTGCCGCGGCGCTGGCCGCTGTAGACCGTGACGCCGATGCCCTTGTCGCGGTTTTGCTCGATGGTCTCGATCTTGCCACGTCGCACCGATACCGACAGTCCGCTACCCTCGCTGATTTCCACCGCGGCATCGGAGGCGCCCGCTTCGCGGGCAAATGCGAGCACGTTGCGCGCCAGTTCCCGCAACTGGTCCTGGGTGTGGGTAAAAGCGGAGTCGTTCATGTGTGTTTTTCGTAGCGAGCCCTAAAACAGTTATCATAGCAGCCGTTTACTGTTTTCACTGATCGGCCCAGTGCCAATCAAATCATCCATATCATGCCTAATGCAAACCGCGGCGCCGTTGGCTTCCAGTCCAGCGAGTTCGAGCAAGAATACGAACGCCCTTCCAAGTCCGAACTGAAGCGCCAGATGGACGAGCTGCAAAAGCTCGGCGCCCAGCTCGTCGCCGAGCCGCGCGACCGCGTCAAGCGCGTGCCGATGCCCGACGAGGTGAAGGACGCGATCCTGATGTGCCAGACCATCACCAACCACGAAGGGCGCCGCCGCCAGCTGCAATACGTCGGCAAGATGATGCGCACCCTGTCGGAAGAAGAAGTCGCCGTCATCCAGCGCACCATCGACAGCTGGAAAGGCGCCTCGAAGGCGGAGACCGCCGCCCTGCACGCGCTGGAGCGCCGCCGCGAGAAGCTGCTGACCGACGACAAGGCCCTGACCGACCTGCTGACCGAGCACCCGGAACTCGACGTGCAGCACCTGCGCACCCTGATCCGCAATGCGCGCAAGGAGCAGGCCGAATCCAAGCCGCCGAAAGCCTACCGCGAACTGTTCCAGATCCTGAAGGACCTGGCCAAGCAGGACAAGGAAGGCAAGAAGGCCGCCAGCGAGGAATCCGATGACGAGCCTGCAGACGAGTAAAGAGGTGGAACTGGTGATCGGCCTGGTCTCGGTCTCCGACCGCGCCAGCGGCGGCGTGTACGAAGACAAGGGCATCCCGGCACTGCAGGACTGGCTGGCCGCTGCCATCACCACGCCCTACCGCATCGAGCCGCGCCTGATCCCCGACGAACGCGCGCAGATCGAGAAGACCCTGGTCGAGCTGGTCGACGTGGCCGGCTGCCACTTGGTGCTGACCACCGGCGGCACCGGCCCGGCGCGACGCGACGTCACGCCCGAGGCCACGCTGGCCGTCGGCACCAAGGAAATGCCGGGCTTCGGCGAGCAGATGCGCCAGGTGAGCCTGGCCTTCGTGCCGACCGCGATCCTGTCGCGCCAGGTGGCCGTGATCCGCGAAACCGAGGACCATGCCGCCCTGATCATGAACCTGCCCGGCCAGCCGAAGGCCATCAAGGAAACCCTGGAAGGCCTGAAGGATGCCGACGGCAAAGTGCTCGTGAACGGCATCTTCGCCGCCGTCCCCTACTGCATCGACCTGATCGGCGGTCCGTACATGGAAACCGATCCGGCCATCACGAAGGCCTGGCGTCCGAAGAACGCCCAGCGCCCTGCCCCTGCTTCCGCTTAACCCTGACTGCGCTTAACCTGAGACCCGCATGAGCGACCTGCTGCAAAACATCGAAATCGAAACCGCGCCGAACCCGACGGCCGCGATCATCTGGCTGCACGGCCTGGGCGCCGACGGCAACGACTTCGTGCCGCTGGTGCGCGAACTCGACCTGAAGGGCCTGCCCGGCATCCGCTTCGTCTTCCCGCATGCGAAGACGATCCCGGTGACCGTGAACGGCGGCTACATCATGCGCGCCTGGTACGACATCACCGGCGCCGAACTCACGCGCCGCGAAGACGAAACCGGCCTGCGCGACTCGCAACGCGACGTGGAAGCCTTGATCGCACGCGAAAAGGCGCGCGGCATCCCGGCTTCGAAGATCATCCTGGCCGGCTTCTCGCAGGGCTGCGCCATGACCCTGCAGACCGGCATGCGCCATCCGGAAAAGCTGGCCGGCATGCTGTGTTTGTCGGGCTACCTGCCGCTGGCCGACAAGGTCGCGCACGAGCGCACCGAAGAGAGCGTCGACACCCCGGTCTTCATGGCGCACGGCCGCCAGGACCACGTGGTTCCCTTCATCCGCGCCGAGCAGTCGCGCGACGTGGTCAAGGGACTCGGCTACGGGGTCGAGTGGCACGAATACGCGATGCAGCACTCGCTGTGTTTCGAGGAAGTCCAGGACATCTCGGCCTGGCTGAAAAAAGTACTGGCCTAAGACGCCTCAACCCCGGGAGCTGCGGCTCCCGTTTTTATTTGGAGGCCTGACATGGCAAAGAAAGAAGAACTGGACGAAGAAACGCTGGCCTTGATCAACTGGTGCATCGAGGTGGAAGGCTTCCTCGTGGCCGGCGGCGCGACGCAGAAGCAGGCGCAGGAGCATATCGAGGAACAGGTCGAGTGGTTTACGGACTTGTTCTACGATGGCCTGACGCCTGAAGAAGCCGCAAAGGAAGCGCTGGCGTGATGTAGGGTGGATACTCGTACCCACCGTGCGGCGCGTGATCAACCCGTAAGGCATGGTGGGTACAAGTACCCACCCTACATCCCCTTGAACAAATGCTGGAACCGCTGGCTCACCGGCAGCCGGGCAGCATGCCCGCGCAAATGAAGCCATAGCGCCCCATCCTCGGCCCGGTGCGCCGATGCGATGCGCTTGAGCGCCACCACATACCCACGGTGGATCTGCCAGAACGCATCCCCGTCGAGCGCCTCCGCCAATTCCTTCAGCGACAGCCGGATATGCGCTTCCAGCGTATCGGTCACCACCCGCGTGTACTTGGCGTCCGAACAGAAATACACCACGTCGGCCAGGTCGATGAAGTGTATCGTCTGCCCGACCGAGGCCTGCAGCCACGACGATTGCGCCGGCCGCGGCTGCGGTTGGCCCGGCACCTGCCCCAGGCTGGGCGGCGGCATCCGCAAACGCGCCCGCAAACGCTCGACCGCGCGCCCCAGGCGTTCGTGCGAGATCGGCTTCAATACATAATCCACTGCGCCTTCGTCGAAGGCCGCCACCGCATGCTCGTGGTGGGCGGTGACGAACACCACGTGGCTACGTCCGCCGAACACGTGGGCCAGCTCGATGCCGTCCAGGCCCGGCATGCGCACGTCGAGGAAGACGGCGTCGGGCGATAGTTCGCGGCCGAGGCGCACGGCATCGATGCCGTCCACCGCCTCGCCCACCACTTCGGCTTCGGGCCACAACGCCAGCAGCATCTCGCGCAGCTCGGCGCGCAGCAGCGGCTCGTCGTCGGCGATCAGGATGCGCGGACGGTTCATGCCGGCGCCGTCATGTGCAAGGGCAGGACCAGGCGCGCCTCGGTGACGCCGGCATCCAGGCGCAGCAGTTCGAAGCGCGCGCCGTCGCCGTACAGCGCCGCCAGCCGTTCGCGCAGGTTGCGCAGGCCGACACCGCTTCCAAACACGGCCTTGCCGATGCCCGGACCGTCGTCGCCGACGGTGATGCGCAGCGCAGCGCCATCGGCATCGGCACGCACGCCGATGCGCACCGCGCCCGGCTGGCGTTCGAGTCCATGCTTTACCGCGTTCTCGACCAGCGTCATCAGCATCAGCGGCGGCAGCGCGGCCGATGCCAGCCGCGCGGGCACGTCGATGTCCACTTGCAGGCGCTCGCCATGGCGCAGGGCGATCACGGCCAGGTAGTGGCGCGCCAACTCGACTTCGCGGCCCAGGGTCGAGGTCTCGGCGCGCATGTCGGGCAAGGCGCTGTGCAGGTAGGCGATCAGGTGCTCGAGCATCTGCCCCGCCTTGTCGGGATCGTGGCGCGTCAGGTAGCGCGTGCTCGACAGGGTGTTGTACAGGAAGTGCGGTTCGATCTGGGCCTGCAGGGTCTTCAGTTCGGCCGCCAGCGCCGCCTGCTGCAGCCGCGCCAGCTGCTGGGCACGAAACTGGATCTGGGCGCGCCACAAGGGCAGGCCGAGCACCAGCGCCGCCACGCCGAAGCTGGAGGCCGCCACCTGGCGCCCGGCGGCGCCGGACAGGCCGGTGCTCCCTTCCCAGTAGCGGTAGAAGGCCAGCCCGAGACCCGCCCCCAGCGCCAGCAGGATGGCCAGCATCAGCCAGGCACCGCGCCAGCGCAGGCGTTCGCGTAGCAGCGTCGTGCCGGCTGCCATGCCGCTGGCGCCCAGCACGATCGGCGCCAGCAGCGCGCCGAACAGGGCGATCCAGGCCTGGCGGCCGAGCGCCCAGGCCAGCGCGCAGCAGGCCGCCGCGCAGGCGGCGCTCAGCAGGCGCTGGCCGGGCGTCGCGCCGTACACGCGCGCCAGGGCTGCATGGACCGCATGAACCGGCTCGGCGCCGGCGATGTGGCCGGCGCCCGTCACAGCGTCGGCTTGTCGGGCAAGGGCCGCTGCCGCCCGCTCATGCGGTCGACCGGCACATCGCGGCCGACCGGTTCCAGCGTCAGCGCATCGATCCACACCTGGCCGGTGCCGGAGCCGATCACCCCGAACGAGACGGTGCTGGCGTCGGCCGGCACGTCGAGGGTGACGGTGCGCTCCTGCCAGCCCGTGGTACCGCGAATCGGTTTGTCGACGCTGTTGTAGAAGGCGACGCCATGTTTGGCTGGTGAGTCGACGCGCATCCACAGGCCGGCATAGTTGCCGATGTCCGCCGTCTTGATGCGCGCCTTGAACTGCAGGCGCTGGCCGAGGTAGCGCTGGGCCGATATCTGCTGCGTCAGCGCGCCCCAGGTCCCCGCATCGTCGGTCTTGTTGCGCAAGAACTTGGCGCCGCGCACGCCGCCGACATCGGTGGTCTCGACGCCGCTGCTGAATTTCTGGGGCGTCGGCCCGGTCACGATCCAGGCGGCGGGAAGCTTTTCGGCCGGCCCTGCGATCGCGAGCAGGGACGAGGTGGCCAGTGCGGCCAGCAGCACATAATGCGGTTTCATGGTGGTGGTCTCCGGTGGCATGACGGGATGTCATGGCCACAGTCTGCCGGCGCCCGCCCCGTCCGTGGGCGCTGCGCGACGAGCGCGCCGGCATGGCGACGAGCGCGTCCTGGCGCGGACGAGCGCGGTGCACGGAACATCATCGCGTCAGTCGGGCAAGGCCGCCGCGCTCGACACCGGCACTTCGGTCTGCGCGGTGTTCATCACCATCGCCAGGAAGGTGTAGTAGCCGGTCAGGCCCATCAAGTCCACCACGCCCTGCTCGCCGAACAGCGCCAGCGCCTCGCCATAGGTGTGGTCCGAGACCCCTTTGTTCTGGTGCAGTTCGAGGCAGAAGTCGTGCACCACCGATTCGTCGACCAGCATGCCTTCCGGCCGGCGCCGGTGCGCAATGGCGTTGATCACATTCGGCGGAATGCCCACCTGCGCCGCAATCGGCGCGTGGATCGCCCACTCCACCCGCTGGTTCCACTGGCGCGCCGTCACCAGGATCGCCAGCTCGGACAGGCGCACGCCGATGGCGCTGCGGTAGCGCAGGTATTCGCCCATGCGCTGGGCGTTTTCCAGAAGTTCCGGACTGCGCAGCAGCGGCACGAAGGGGCCATAGAGCGCGCCGCGCGGGCCCTCGATCACGGCCTGGGCGGCGCGGCGCTGGGCTTCGGTCAGCTGGTCGGGCGGAATCGGGCGCAGGCGGTCGCTCATGGCAGGCGTAGCAAAAATGTCTATTGAGAAAAATATTCGCACAGCTTCCCGTAAAGATCAAAGGAAACCGTTAGCGCGGCGCTTATTGTCAAACGTCAATCTTTCCTCGAAGGGGGTAGCCATGAGCCATATCATCCACCGCAGCTTGCGCCAGACGCCGCCGCTGGCGGTCGGCGCCAGCGGCGTGACCGTGCGCGACAGCAGCGGCAAGACCTATATCGATGCCAGCGGCGGCGCGGCCGTGTCGTCGCTCGGCCACGCCCACCCGCACGTGATCGCGGCCATGCACCGCCAGATCGACGCCTGCGCCTATGCCCACACCGCCTTCTTCACCACCGAGGTGGCCGAGGAACTGGCGGCGAAGCTGGTGTCGAAGGCACCGGCCGGTATCGATTCGGTCTACCTGGTCTCGGGCGGTTCGGAAGCGATGGAAACGGCGCTGAAGCTGGCGCGCCAGTACTTCGTCGAAAGCGGCGAACCGCAGCGCAGCGTGTTCATCGCGCGGCGCCAGAGCTACCACGGCAATACCCGGGGTGCGCTGGCGGTGGGCGGCAACGAGTGGCGCCGCAAGCCTTTCGCGCCCCTCTTGATGGACGTGCCGCGCGTGGCGCCCTGCTACGAATACCGCGACCGCGGTGAACGCCAGAGCCTCGATGAGTATACCGCCGCCCTGCTCGACGAACTGGAAACGGCGATCATGAAGGCCGGGCCGGACAAGGTGATTGCCTTTGTCGCCGAACCGGTGGTCGGCGCCACCGGCGGCGCGATTCCGCCCACGCCCGGCTACTTTCGCGGCGTGCGCGAGATCTGCGACCGCCACGGTATTTTGTTCATCGCCGACGAAGTGATGTGCGGGATGGGGCGTACCGGGACCATGTTCGCGATCGAGCAGGATGGCGTGGCGCCGGACATCATCGCGGTGGCCAAGGGGCTGGGCGCGGGTTACCAGCCGATCGGCGCGGTGCTGGCGCAGGGGGCGATCGTCGAGCGGCTGCGGCGCGGCAGTGGCAGCTTTTTGCATGGACACACCTACATCGGCCATCCGGTGGCGGCAGCGGCGGCGCTGGCGGTGCAGGAGGTGATCGAGCGCGATGGCTTGCTGCAGCAGGTGCAGCGGCGCGGGGCCACGCTCAAGCGCATGCTGGGCGACGTGTTCGGGCAGCATCCGCACGTGGGGGATATTCGCGGACGCGGGCTGTTCGTGGGGATCGAACTGGTACGCGACCGTGTGAGCAAGGAGCCGTTCGCGCCGCAGCGGCGGCTGCATGCGGCGATCAAGAACGAAGCGATGGCGCGCGGGCTGATGGTGTATCCGATGGGCGGGACCGTCGATGGGCAGCGTGGGGATCACATCCTGCTGGCGCCGCCGTTCATTGTGAGCGCGTCGGACTTGTCTGAGATCGTGGCGCGCTTGGCGGAGGCGCTGGATGCGGCGTTGGTGGCGTGATCAGGCGATAACGTCACCCGTACGGTGGGCACCCCGTGCCCACGCGGAACGACGAGCTAACGAGACGCTCTCATAGACGTTGGCCGATGATCATGTGATCCGCGTCGAAGAGAGCAGCCGCGACGCGTGCATCCGCGTGGGCACAGTGTGCCCACCCTACGGTCAGCGCCGCGGGTCATCGCCAGCGGCATACCAACCTTCGCTTTACTTCGGAAACGCCACCACTTCCGCCTGCTGCTCGCCCAAGCCCGCAATCCCCAAACGCAGCGTGTCGCCCTTCTTGAGGAAGCGCTGCGGCTTGCGCCCCATCCCCACGCCCGGCGGCGTGCCGGTGGTGATGATGTCGCCCGGCTCCAGCGTCATGAAGCGCGAGATGTAGCTCACCAGCTGCGCCACGGTGAACACCATGGTCGAGGTATTCCCGGTCTGCATGCGCTTGCCGTTCAGCTCCAGGTAAAGGTCCAGGTCCTGCACATCGAACACTTCGTCGCGCGTAACCAGGAACGGACCCACCGGCCCGAAGGTGTCGCAGCCTTTACCTTTATCCCACTGCGTGCCCATCTCGAGCTGGTAGGCGCGTTCGGTGACGTCGTTCACCACGCAATAACCGGCCACGAACTTCAGCGCATCTTCTTCGCTGACGTACTGCGCACGGGTACCGATCACCACGCCCAGTTCGACTTCCCAGTCGGTCTTCTTCGAGCCTTTCGGCAGCTGGATCGGGTCGTCCGGGCCGTTCAGGCTGCTGATCGCCTTGGTGAAGAGCACCGGCTCCTTCGGCACCGCGGCGCCGGTTTCGGCCGCGTGGTCGGCGTAGTTCATGCCCACGCCGATGAACTTGCCGACGCGCGCGACCGGCACGCCCAGGCGTGGATTACCGCGTACCAGCGGCAGCGTCTTCCAGTCGACCTTGGCCAGCTTGCGCAGTGCCTTGTCGTTCAGGACGGCCGCATCGATGTCCTCGATCACGCCGGACAGGTCGCGCAGGCGCCCTTCCTCGTCGAACAAACCCGGTTTTTCCTTGCCAGGGCGGCCATAGCGCACCAATCTCATCGTCTTATCCTGTGTCGTGCGTCCAGTGCCACCGTGGCGCCGGACAAAGAACGCATGATACCAAGCTTACTTCTTGAGAGTCAGCAGGTAGGCGCTCATGTCGAGGGCTTCGCGCTCGCTCACGCCCATGGCCGGCATCGCGGTGTCGGGGTCGATGGTCTGCGGCTCGCGGATCCAGCGCACCAGGTTGGCCTGGGTGTTCGGCAGGTTGCCGCCGATGTACTGGCGGTCGCCCAGGTCGTCGAGCGTGCGGCCGACGTAGACCTCGGAACCGGTCACGCCGG
>DAMABW010000095.1:0-13123 GCA_031999925.1 Massilia sp.
CGGCCTTCGACGGCGTCGGAGGCGAGGAAGGCCAGGTGCGCGCGCAGCGGCGCTTCCTTGACGGTGGCGGCTTGCGCCTTGTTGGCCGCGTGGGCGGGAAAGGCGAGTGCCAGGCTGCTGGCGAGGGCGGTAACGACAACGGAGGAGACGATCTTGTGCATGGAATCCTGCTGCGATAGTTAATGGAAGCGCACCGTAAAGTGCGCGTCACATTGTAGAGCAGCCGCTAATAAAACCACAGCATGTCCGCCGCGATCGACGTCCCGCTCAGCGGAATCAGCGGAACGCCGTCCGCAGGCCGCGGCGGCAGCAGATTTTCCGGCAGCCCGGGCACGACTTCCTCGACCTTCACGCCGAAGATCGGGTCCGACAGCACATCGATGCGAAAGTGCAGCGTCGTGTCCTCCATCCCGTACACGATGATCTTCAGGGTCTTGGCTTCCTTGTCGAGCAAGGTCAGGCCGTTCATGGTGGCGCGCACGGCGCGCGCGTTGATCACGTCCAGCCGGAGCTCGGGCGCGCGGTTCTTCGAGGCCAGCGTGAAGTCGGCATGGCGGTCCGGCGCCTTGCCGTTCCTGAGCACGCGAATAAAAGGGAACTCGAGCCCCGTGCGCGGCGCCCAGGCGTACCACTGCTTCGGCTGGCTCCAGCCGAACACGTTCACAAGATAATACGGCTGGGTGAGGTTCGCGAACAGCGCGCGTTCCCAGGCGTCGAGCGGGCCGGCGGGTTTCAGCCAGTAGGCGTCCCAGCTCGGCATGTCCTTGTAGTACACGAGATGGTTGATGCGCGCCGAGGGCGCTTCGGATACGTCGTCGGCATTGCCGGCCAGCGCCAGGCCGCCCAGGCCGCACAGCAGCAGCGCGCGCGCCACGTAGCGCCGTGCATGCGCCGCCAGCAGCAGGGTCGACACGCCCAGCAGCAGCGCCAGCATCGCCACCGGCACGTTCATGCGCTGCGGCGAGAGCACCAGGAAGCTATCGCGCAAGGCTGGCGGCACCAGCACCACGGCAGGCGCCACGCCCAGCACCAGCAGCGCCAGGCGCGCGGCCGGCGGCCAGGCTGCCACGCGGCCGGTGTGCAGCGCAGCCAGGCAGGCGAGGCTGGCGAACAGCGGCCAGGCGGCCAGGTAACTCGCGCCCGGCGCCAGCCAGCTGGCCAGCAGCAGCACCACGGTCAGGGCGCCAAGGGCAGCCAGCGCCGCCGCCGTGGCGCCGGTATGGCGCTGCAGCCAGCGCTGGGCGACGAGATAAAAGGCCGCCGCCAGCGCGCACACGCCCAGCAGGTAAGCCAACGCATGGCGCGGCGCGGCCGGGTTCCAGGCGCGATGCAGCTCCGGCACCTGCATCCACAGCTGCCAGGCGCCGATGCCCAGCACCACCGCCAGCGCGGGCACCACGAACATCGCCTGCAGGAAGGGCGTATAGCGCATGCCGGCCTGCCGCCAGGCCAGGCGGCTCACGCCCCCCAGCAGCAGGCAGCTAAAAAAAGCGAGCGGCCAGGCCAGCGCGCTGCTGTAATGGACGGTAGCGCCGAAGGGCAGCTCGAAGTACACCTGGGCGCCACCCCTGCGCGGATCGAGCGGCGCCTGGCCGAAGTGCTGCGCCAGCCGCAGCATGGCGCTGCCCATGTGCTGCAGTGTGGCCGGCTGCAGGCGCGCGACGGTATCGCGTTCGCCGGCGCGGTCCAGCGGCAAGCCGGTGTTCGCGAACTGCAGCACCGGCACCCCGAGTTTGTCGAGGGCACCGATGCGCAGCGCGCCCGGCGCCAGTTGGTGGATCTCGTGCATCAGCGATGAGCCGCGCACGTCGGGCACGGCGCGGCGCCAGCCGTCGATGGCCGCGCTGTTGGCGCCGCGCGTGTTGTACAGGATGAGCGGGCCGCCGCTGCCGCCGCCATCGAAGCGCAGCGCCAGGCCGACGTCGCGCGCCCACAGGTGCTGCTCGGCGAAGGCCTGCATGCCCAGGCTGCCGGCGCGCTCGCCGTCGGCAAACAGCACCAATAAATCGTTCGCCGGCGGCGGACCGCTGCGCAGGGCGCGCAGCGTTTCGAGGGCGGCCGCCACCGGCATCGCGTCGCGCGCCGCGCCCAGGGTGGTGCGCTCGCTGTCGTAGTGCACGGCCAGCAGCAGGGCAGGGCGGCGCTCCGCTCCGCTGGCGCTGCCCGGCACGCGCACCAGCACGTTGTGCACCACGCCGACGATGGTCTCGTAGTTGGCGTTGTAGTCGACGTAGTTCTTCTGCACGACGGCGCGCTGCACCTGCGGCGCGTAGCCGAGCTCGCGCAACTGGTCGACGATGTGTTCGCGCGCGCGGCGGTTGGCGTCGCTGGCGATCGGTCGCGGCGCCTGTGCGATCGCCTCCAGTTGTTCGCGTGCGCGTTCTGCCGAGAAGCGGGCTGCGGGTGCATCGCGGGGCAACGGCTGCGGTGCCGGCGCCCCGTCGTCGCGCAGCGCGAGCCAGGCCAGCAGGGCAAGAAACAGGAAGGCGGCAAGGCCGGCCAGGGCGCCGGGCCTGGCGTGCGCGTGTTCAGGAGTCATGAAGCATCCAAAAAAAAGCCCGCCAGGCTGGGGATGGCGGGCAAAGAGGGGGACGAAACGGAAAGCGTTCAGTTATCGAGTGTCCAGACAAAGGCCAGCTGGCCCCAGCCGGCTTCCGGCACGCCGTTGTTCATGCCGGGCTTGAACTGGCACATGCTCAGGGCGTTCAGCGCCGCCTTGTCGAGGTCGCGCGAGCCGCTGGTCTTCTGGACGCGGGCATTGGCAACGCGGCCGTCGGTGCCGATCAGCAGGGCCAGGACCACGGTGCCGCTGTCGCCGTTGCGGGCGGCGCGCGCCGGGTACTCGGGCGTGGCGCAGCCGCTGGCTTCGGCCAGGGCGATGCTGCGCACCGCGCCGCTGCCTGTGCCGTTGCCTGATGCCGGCGTGCTTGCGGGCTGGGCCGTGGCCTGGGCTTGCGCGGGTTGCGGCGGAACGGGGTCTGCCTCATGCGTAGTCCGCACGGTGTTCTCGATTGGCGGTGGCGCGATCTCGATGTCGATCTTCGGCACCACGATGTCGGGCGGCGCGACCCGCTCCACGGGCTGCGGCGGGTCCGGCGGGACCGGCAGCGGTTCCACCGGCTTGGGCGTCATGAAGACCGTCAGGTTCTTCGGCAGCTCCGGCAGCGAGAGCGTCTTGTTGTTCATCATGTTGACGACGCCGACCGCGATCAGCGCGTGCAGTCCGGCGACGAGTGCGAATTTGCCGGCCTTGTTGCCGTTGGCTTGGTGTGCGTATGAGAAATGCATGGCGATCTCCTTAGGGAAAGAACATCATGTTTCCAATGTGTGGAACTAATATATGCCAACAGATAGCAATGCGTAAAGCGATTTATTGGCAATCGTGCATCTCGCCCAAAACATGGGCGGCGCCAAGGGGCGGGCAGGCGTCGGCGGTCTCTCGCCTCGCCCAGCGTTGTATGGAATAATCGGGCGGCAGAGCAGCGATGTGCTGTTTATTCGCAGGTGCCGCTGCCAGGGTCTGGCAAGCGGCCAACCCAACAACGAGGGAGATACACGGTGAAAACCAAAGCAATCCGCGTCATGCTGGCCGACGACCACCCGATCGTGATGACCGGTTTCGCCATGTCGCTGGCGGCCGAAGGCATGGAGGTGGTAGGGCAGGCGCGCACGCCGGACGAAGCGGCGGCGCTGTACACCGAGTGCAAGCCGGACGTCGTGATCCTCGATATCCGCTTCGGCACCGAGCTAACCGGCCTGGATGCCGCCCAGCACATCCTGAAAAGCGACCCGCACGCGAAGGTGGTCTTCCTCAGCCAGTTCGACCAGGACAGCCTGATCAAAGAAACCTACCGCATCGGCGCCCACGCCTTTGTCACCAAGGATTGCGACCCGGCCGACCTGGCCGCCGCCGTGCGCCAGGCGCATGCCGGCAAGCTCTACTTCCCGCCGCAGATCGCCGAGCGCCTGGCCAGCATCGCGGTGCGTGGCGACGTGTCGCCGCAGTCGCAGCTCGACGAACGCGGACTCGAGATATTCAAGATGATGGCCGAGGGCCTGACCAATGCCGAAATCGCCGAGCGCCTGAACCTGTCGACCAAGACCATCAGCAATACCAGCCAGGCGATCAAGGAAAAGCTGGGCGTGGAGCGGCAAGCCCACATCACCCGCCTGGCCGTGAAGTACGGCCTGATCGAGCCGTAACAGGCGATGCGCCGCGCCGCGCAATGGCTGTATAGGCTGGCTGGCAGCCTGGCCCTGGGCCTGGCTGCCATGGCCACGGCCACGGCCGCGCCACAGGACAAGGCCCAGGGCTACCGCTTCGAGATCGTCACCGGCGACGGCAGCGCCGTCAGCGCGCGCATCGCCGACGATTTGTATAAACGCCTGGTGCCGACCTTTGCCGCCTTCCGCACCGAGCTGGGGCAAAGGCGCCGCATGGTGACCATTGCGATCGGTCCGGACGCCTTGCGCCAGGCCGCCGCGCGGCGCTGCGACTGCGTCGTGATCGCGGCCTTTACCTCGAGCCAGGTATGGCGCGCGATCACGGCCGCACTGCCGCCGGGACGCGCGCCCCTGATGACGGCGGTGTACGCCGAGCCGGCGCCGCTCGACCAGCTGCAGCTGGCCAGCCTGCTGTACCGCCGTCCGGTGCGCGTGGCCGCCATCGTCGGCCCGGATGCGGACGTGTTCGTCCACAGCCTGCAGGGAAAGGCAGACCTGGTGCGCGCCAGGCCCGAGGACGACATCGGCGAGCTGCTGGGGCGCGTCGGCCGCAGCGAAGCGCTGCTGGCGCTGCCCGACTCCGCCGTCTTCACGCCCGAGAACGTGCGCAGCATCCTGCTCGCGACCTACCGCCGCAAGCAGGCGGTCATCGGCTTCTCGAGCGACATGGTGAAGGTGGGCGCGCTCGCCACCACCTATTCCGACATCGAGGACATCAATGCCCAGGTGGCCGAAATGGCGGCCGCCTTTGTCGCCAGCGGCGAACTGCCGGCGCCGCAGTTCCCGCGCTACTTCCACACCGTGGTCAACGAGGGCGTGGCCAGTTCGCTCGACATCGTGGTCGGCAAGGACGCGCGCAACTTCGCCAGGCCGCGGCCATGAGGTTCACGCGCATCGTCCAGCCCTGGCGCAGCTGGAGCATCGGTCTGCGCATGACGTTTATTACCATGCTGCCGGTGGCCTTCCTGTTCACCTCCTTTGTCTGGTATTCCTGGTACGCGCACCGCGCCCAGGTGGCCGAGGAGCTGGCCGAACGCGGCCGCATCCTGGCGCGCGCGCTGGCCGAGACCAGCGAATACAACGTCATCTCCGGCAACCTCACCGACCTGCGTCTGACCATCAACGGCCTGGTGCAGTCCGATAAAAGCATCTACCGCATCGACGTGGTCGACGCCACCGGCAAGCGGGCCGTGCGCGTGACCTCCGAGAGCGCGGCGGACGCCGAACCGCACTACTACGAAGCGGCGATCCGCAAGCAGGTGGTGTGGATTAACCTGTTCACCGACAACGGCATCCCGCACGTCTCGGCCTCGAGCGACACGCGTCCGCCGACGCTCACCACCGAAGTGGTGGGCGCGGTGCGCGTGACCATGTCGCCGGCGAACATGCTGACCAAGCAGGCGCGCCGCTTCCGGGTCGAGGTGGCGATGGCGGCGCTGGCGCTGGCGGCCAGCGGCGTGCTGGCCTGGGTGCTGGCGCGCTCGCTGATCCTGCCGCTGCGCGACGCGATTGGCGCCCTGCGTGCGATCCGCGGCGGGAACTTCCGCATCGACCTGCCGGTGACCACCGGCGGCGAGGTCGGCGAACTGCAGGCCTCGATCGGCGAGATGTCGGTGGCGCTCGACCAGTCGAAGCAGGACCTGGAGAACAAGGTGGCGGCGCGCACGCAAGACCTGCTCGAATCGCGCAACGAGGCGTTGCGCGCCGACGCCGACAAGCGCAAACTCATCCAGAAGGTGAACAGCATCATCGAGGACGAGCGCAAGAGCATCGCGGTCGAGATCCACGACGAACTGAACGCCTCGCTGATCGCGGTGCGGCTGGAAGCGCAGAGCATCGCCACGCTGGCGGGCAGGGCGCCGGCTGGCATTGAGGTCGAGGAGATCCGCACCAAGGCGCAAGCCATCACCAAGCTGGCGCTCGATTTGTACGCCAACGGCCGGCGCCTGGTGCGGCGCCTGCGCCCGGAAGTGCTGGACATGCTGGGCCTGCACGGCGCGGTGGAAGAGATGCTGCGCCATTACGACAGCGGTTCCGGTTGCCGCTTCGCCTTCCATTCCGAGGGCGACTTTTCGCGCCTGGGCAACGAGCTGGCGATTTCCGCCTACCGCATCGTGCAGGAAGCGCTGTCGAACGTGATGAAGCATGCCGACGCCACCTTCGCCCAGGTCAGCCTGGTGCTCGACGAAGACGACAACGTGCTGCGCATCGCGGTCGAGGACGATGGCCAGGGCTTCGAGCCGGCTCTCCGTTCCGAGGGCATCGGCATCATCGGCATGCGCGAACGCGTGTACGCGCTGCGCGGTTCGATCGAGGTGCGCTCGGCGCCGCAGCGCGGCACCACGGTGGCGATCACGCTGCCACTTTCCGCTGCGAGTGCTGTATCGTAGCGGCTCGCTTACACCTCCTGTCGGATCTTCCATGTCGAACGAACGCAAGACGCCCTACGAACTGGGCAACCAGAACCAGACCACCACCTTGAGCGACTGCGTCGCCTGGTACGAAGCGTTGGCGCGCAGCTATCCAAGCGTGCTGCGCTTCGGCGTGATCGGCACCTCGGATGCCGGCCTGCCGATCCATGCCGGCGTGGTCAGTGCCGACGGCGTGTTCGACCGTGAGCAGATCAAGGCCAGCGGCCGTCCGGTCTTCTTCAACAACAACGGTATCCACCCGGGCGAACCCGAAGGCGTGGACGGCTGCATGGCGCTGGTGCGCGACTTCTGCACCCAGCCGGCGCGCCTGGCGGCTCTGGGCGAGACCGTGTTCATCTTCATCCCGCTGTACAACGTCGACGGCAGCATCAACCGCGCGAATACCTCGCGCGTGAACCAGGACGGCCCCGAGCAGTTCGGCTTCCGCGGCAACAGCCGCCACCTCGACCTGAACCGCGACTTCGTGAAGTGCGACACGCTGACCGCCCAGGTCTTCAACCGCTTCTTCACGTCCTGGGATCCGGACGTGATGGTCGACACCCACACCTCGAACGGCGCCGACTACAGCTACACCATGACCCTGATCCACACCCAGCCCGACAAGCTGGGCGGAGAACTCGGCGGCTTCCTGCGCGACACCATGCTGCCCGCCATGTACGAACAGATGGCAGCACGCGGCTGGCCGACCTGCCCCTACGTGAATCCGGTGAAGGACAGCCCGGACCACGGCATCGCCGACTTCCTGGAAACCGCGCGCTTCTCGACTGGCTACGCGGCCCTGCACCACACCATCGGTTTCATGCCCGAGACGCACATGCTGAAGCCCTTCAAGGACCGCTACGACTCGATGCGCGCCCTGGTGGAAACCGCGCTCGACTTCACGGTGACGAACGCAGCCCAGATCCAGCAATTGCGCCGCGCCGCCAAGGCCGCCGGCCGCACCCGCGACGAATGGCCGATCCACTGGATCATGGACGAAGCCAACCCGGGCAGCTTCCGCTTCAAGGGCTACGAAGCCAAATACAAACCGAGCGTGCTGGGCGGCTACACGCGCCTGCACTACGACCGCAACAGCCCCTGGGAACGCGACATCGCCTGGTTCAACCGTTTCAATGCCGACATCACCGTGGCCGCGCCCAAGGCCTACGTGATCCCGCAAGCCTGGCGCGAAGCGATCGAGCGCCTGCAGCTGAACGGCGTGAAGCTGGAGCGCGTGGACGCCGACCGCATGCAAACGGTGGACTACTACCACATCGTCTCGGTCTCCTCGCGCCCGAACGCCTACGAAGGCCACATGTTCCACGACGACGTGCAGCTGGAACGTCGCCGCGCGGACGTCCTGCTGCGCGCCGGCGACTACCTTGTTCCCCTCGACCAGGACGCGGCCCGCTACGTCGTCGAAACCCTGGAACCGCTGGCCCACGACAGCTTCTTCCGCTGGGGCTTCTTCAACAGCGTGCTGGAAAAGAAGGAAGCCTATTCCGACTACGTGTTCGAAGACGAAGCCGAACAGCTGCTGCTGAACGAACCCGAACTGGCATCAAAGTTCGCCGAGTGGAAGACCGCAAACGCGGGCCTGCTGTCGAACCAGGAAGCCGTCCTGGACTTCATCTTCGCCAACTGCGCCAAGTACCGCGAATCCGAATGGCGCCGCTACCCGGTCTTCATGATCGCCTAAGCTTGATAGTCGCGGTATGGATACGCGGCTTATCTTGTAGGGTGGGCACTCCGTGCCCACGCGGATCAAACACACCGATAACAGTGCAGGCAACAGCCCCACTACCGCCTGCACGCCGAATCTACATCGAAAACAACACCATGAGACACATCACCGCCGCCGCTTTCGGCCTGGCCCTGACCACCCTGGCCCAAGCCGCCCCATCCCCCGGCCAAACCTACTTCACCCAAAACTGCGCCAGCTGCCACACCGTCGACCCCAAGCTCTCAGCGCTCGCCGGCCCCGGCCTCTACAACGTCATCGGCCGCAAAGCCGCCGCCGTCCCCAACTACAACTACACCGACGCGCTCGCCAAGGCCGGCGCCGCCGGCAAGACCTGGACCCGCGAAGAACTCGACGTGTTCCTGCGCGACCCGAACAAGGACGTCCCCGGCACCGCGATGCCGATCGGGATCGCCGACGCCAAGCAGCGCGCCGCTGTCATCGCCTACCTCGCCCCCAGACCGGCAAGGCCGCCACGCCCGCTACCGCATCCATCAACGCCAAGCCGAGCGACAAAGCCGGCGCCTGGCTTGACGACAAACCGGGCGACCTGCACCACATCAAGCCCACCGAACTCATCCAACCCTACGCCAGCGACAGCGCCGGCAACGGCCCGAAACTCGCCGCCCGTCCCGATGGCGCCATGCCCGCCGTCCCACCCGGCTTCAAGATCGGCATCTACGCCGATGGCCTCGGCAAATCGCGCCTGCCGCTGCGCGCCCCGAACGGCGACATCTTCCTGTCCGAAGCCGCGAAAGGCCAGGTCACGGTCCTGCGCTCGAAAGATGGCGACAAGGCCGACACGGTCAGCGTCTACGCCACCGGCCTGTCGCGCCCCTACGGCATGGCCCTATGGCCGGCCGACAAGCCGCAGTACCTATACGTCGCCAACGTGAATTCGGTGGTGCGCTATCCCTACAGCACCGGCGACCTGAAGGCGAAAGGCGAACCCGAAACCGTGGTCGAGAAGATCAGCGACACCAGCGGCGGCCACGTCACCCGCACCATCGCCTTCTCGAAAGACGGCAAGACCCTGTTCCTGTCGGTCGGTTCGGCCACCAACGTGGCCGCCGGCATCGGCGCCCAGCCGCCGCAGCCGCTGGCGCAGTGGGAAGCGAAATACGGCGTCGGCGCCGCCTGGGGCGAAGAGACCGAGCGCGCCGCCGTGCTGGCCTTCGACGCCGACGGCAAGAACCGCCGCGCCTATGCCAACGGCCTGCGCAACTGCGTCGGCATGATCGTGCATCCAACGACGGGTGAGCTGTTCTGCAGCGTGAACGAGCGCGACGAACTGGGCGACAACCTGCCGCCCGACTACATCACGCGCGTCAAGCAGGGCGGCTTCTATGGCTGGCCGTGGTACTACATCGGCGCCAACGAAGACCCGCGCCTGAAGGGTATCCGCCCCGACCTGAAGAACAAGACCATCGTGCCCGACACCCTGATCCAGTCGCACTCGGCGCCGCTGGGCATGATCGTCTACAAAGCGCCGCAGGGCGCGCGGCACGCGTTCCCGATGGAGTACGAGGGCGACATCTTCCTGGCCCTGCATGGTTCCTGGAACCGCGGTACGCGCACCGGCTACAAGGTCGTGCGCGTGTTCATGAAGGACGGCGTGCCGACCGGGCAGTACCAGGACTTCATGACCGGCATGGTACTGAGCGACCGCGACGTGTGGGGACGTCCGGCGGCGGTCGAGGTGGCGGCGGACGGCGCGCTGCTGGTGGTCGACGACGGCGGTGGCGTCGTGTGGCGGATCACGCCGGCGCGCGCGAACTGATCCGCGCCCGATAAGGGGCGGAGTTTCCGTGTGGAAATGATAAAATGATGCATTACACATTTCATCGTCCAAGGATGGCGTGCGGCGGCGGGTATGCGCGCACGCGCATCCGGGCTCGCGTCATCGCATCAACTGGCAGCTGGCTGCCACAAGATCTACCTGGAACGTACCATGTCTGCACCCCAAGGCGATTCCGCTGGCAAATCGCGTTTTAACTATCTCCTTTGCATCGACCTCATCGTTTTAGTGTCCATCCTCGTCATTGCCGGCCGTCCTGAAGCCCTGGCGATCACGGTCAGCGCGATCATCGTGTGCGTGGTGGGCCTGCTCTACCGCGGCACCGTCGGTGTCAAATCCTATGTCGCGAATACCGCGGCCAAGGCCAGGGCGGCGCGGCGCGATGCCGACGAACGGGTCCGGCGCGCGCAGCAGGCCCGCGCCGCCATGCCGGCCAAGCCAAGCAGCAGGTCCTGGCTGCGCGACTCCGAATAGCAGGCGAGAGCGGGCATCACATGCCCCGATCGCTGCGAAAGTGACAATGCGATAGTTTTCCAGGCGGCATCCCAAGGCATAATGCGCGCTCATGCGCATGTTGCACTGCGGGACCGCTGGAATGCACCGCTTCGACGGGTGTTCTCCGGCACGACCCGTGCCCCTTCTTTCGGAGAACACCATCGATCCGCTCATTCGTCTCGCACACCTGCCACGCGTGCTGGTCCTGACAGCCGCCTTGCTTGCCGCCGGCTGCGCCGTGCAACCGAACAACCGCGGCGGTCTGCTGATCGGCGTCGATACCGCGGAGCTCTTCGGCAAGCAGTTGGGCGGCTTCCGCCTGGCCGACGGCACGCCGGGCTCGCTGCGCCACGATCCGTCCACCGGCGCCTTTTCGGTGAAGATCGGCAGCTACCGCGTGGTGCCGCTGCCGAACGCGGTGGGGGCGCGCATCGCCATGGTGGCGCAGGTGGAGTCGCGCCTGGTGGTGATCGTCGAAACCCAGGAGCGCAACTGCAACTACAAGTACACGCTGATGGCCATCGAGGGCACCGACGTGCTGCAGTGGGGCTTCGGGAATTGCCGCGACCGGCCCCAGGCCACGCTGGACGAGGATGGCCGCGCGATCTACATCGACTTCCCCGAGTACAACAGCCTGAAGCGCTACAGCTACATGGACCAGCGCCTGTACTCGGGCGTGGCGCCGGCGCCTGCGGGCGTGAACCTGGCGGCGCGTCCTTTCGCCGACGAGAACCTGCGTCCCGCCTATCCGGTCGCGCCGGCACGCGGCGATGCGCGTTCGAACCCCGGTAACGTTCCGGGCCGTCCGAACCTCGCCGGCAGCGGAGGGCGCGTGATTCCGGCGCCGCCGCAACGCGCCACGGCCGCGACCAGCAACAAGCTGCCGGCCACGCCGCGCGAGCCGTTGCGTGATACGGCACGCGATACCGCGTCCGCCCGCGACACCCCGCCGCAGCGCAAGCGCAACGACGAGTTGCCGCGCTCCCGCCTGACCATCCCGGACGAGGAAATCAAGCCGGTCCGCATCGATTTGAGGAAGTAAGAACCGTGCGCGCCCTCCAACTCAAGCAGCTGGTCTTCCTGATCCTGCTGACCCTGGTCTACCTGTGTTTCGAACTCGGCTTCAATGCCCGCCTGCTCGACGTGGTGGGCGGGAACGCCAGCCCCGAGGATGTCGAGCACCTGGAAGTGTATGGCCGCACCCTGTCCGGCGTGGCGGCCGCGCTGGTGCTGCTGCAGGTGCTGCTGCGGCGGCGCCTGCACAGCCAGTCGCGGCGCCCCTCGCTGCTGCGGATCGCGGTTGGCTGCCTGCTGGTGGCCGGCGCCGTCTTCGGCGCGATCAAGATCTTCGTCGACGTACTGGTGGCCACGCGCGATGCCGAATTCCGCCGCGTCGCCTACAACACCATCCTGCTGCAACGCTCGCTCGTCAACGGCCAGGCCGAACTCGATGGCCTGGTGGACGACAAGCTGCTGTTCGCCCAGCCCGAAGGCAAGGCCTTCCTGGCGCTGTTCCCGTTCCTGGCCCTGTCGAACCAGACGCTCGACGAACGCATGAAGAGTACCAAGGACCAGGTCATCGGCAACATCGTGCGTACGTCGAAGACCGGCCAGCAGTACTACGACGATTATCTCGAAGCGATGAAGCGTACCCACACCAACTGGCAGAAGTACGCGCGCATCCCGTCGGCCACGAACGACGACCTGCAGCGCGAGCAGGACAAGGCCTGGAACGACTACGTCGACTCGCTGCGCAAGCACAACTGGACGCCGTACACCGTGCCTGGCTACCGCCGCGCGGCGGTGGTCAGGAAAGTGCGCCAGAAAGTGCCGGTGAGTGCGCGCTGGGACCCGTCCGACGAAGTCGCCTTCCGCGATGCCGTCGAGCAGCGCTACCGCAAGTCGACCAGCGGCATCGTGGTCGGTCGCGACCGCATTCCGCCCGGCCTGTCGTTCGCGCAGTTCGTGGCGCGCCCCGGCGTGCAGGGCGAGTTGCGCGAGGCGCTAGTGCTGCCGTCGGGCGTCACGGTGGCGCACGACTATGGCAGCGCGGCCGAGTTCAAGCGCCTGTACGAGGCGATGGTCGGCAAGTCGGTGCGCGACAAGCGCGCCAGCTACGACTCGGACGCCGCGCAGTTCGAGTACGGCGCGCGCCTGTTCAAGGACGGCAACGACGCCGCGCGCGCCGCCATCGTGCCGCCGGTGGCGCTGGCCTTTTCGCTGCTGGGCGCGATCGGCCACTTCTCCAAGCTGCTGTATTTGATCGCCACGCTGGTGCTGTTGCTGCGCGCGCCCGGCCAGGACACCCTCGACCGCCGCTCCGGACGGCTCGCGATGTCGGTGCTGCTGGCCGCGTTCGCCGGCGTCTGGCTGGTGCTGTCGCTGGTCGAGAACCGCATCACGCGCACCGAACTGTTCACCCAGATGCTGGAACAGTCGCGCGCGCCCGAAGAA
>DAMABW010000096.1:0-6616 GCA_031999925.1 Massilia sp.
CAAGTACGTGCCGTGGCTGGGCCGCGCGATGGCGCGCATCGAGCACGGCATCGAACACGTGCACGTCTGGTACGGCAGGGTGCTGGCCCTGGCCCTGCGCTGGCGGAAGTCGACCCTGGCGCTGGCGCTGGCGGTGTTCGTCGGCAGCCTGGCGCTGGTGCCGATGATCGGCGGCGAGTTCGCGCCGAAGACCGACAACGGCTTCATCTACATGCAGTTCAAGACCCCGGTCGGCTCGAGCCTGGCCTATACCGACGCCAAGGTGAAGCAGGTCGAGGACATCTTGCGCGACTACAAGGAAGTCGATGCGGTCAGCAGCGCCATCGGTGTGTACGAAGGCCATAACAGCGCACAAGTCGTGCTGAAGCTGACCGACGTGAAGAAGACCGGACGCCGCTCGCAGGAAACGATGGAGACGGTGTTCCGCGAACGCCTGTCGTCGATTCCCGGCATCACAATGTCGGTCGGTAACAAGCCGATCTTCATCGCGATCCTGGGCCGCGACGAAGCCAAGCTCGATGCGGTCGCGCACAAGCTGATGGACAAGATGCGCGCCATCAAGGGCGTGGCCGACCTCGAATACAGCCAGGAAGGCGCGAATCCGGCCACCGTCATCCGCATCAACAACGAGTTGGCGAGCGACCTTGGTTTGTCGGTGCAGCAGGTGGGCGCGGCGCTGCGTCCATTCGTGGCCGGCGATGAGATCAGCCAGTGGCTGGCGCCGGACGGCCAGAACTACCAGGTCAACGTGCAGCTGCCAAGGAATGGCCGCCAGAAGGTGGCGGATCTGGCCGACCTGTCGCTGGCTTCCTCGCGCCTGGATGCGTCAGGCAACCCGATCATGGTGCCGTTGCGCCAGGTGGTCGAGTTCGTGCCCTCGTTCAGCCCGCAGGTGCTCAAGCGCCAGGCACTGGAGCGCCGCGTGGCGATCTACGCCGGGGTCGAGGGCCGTCCGTCGGGCGACGTGAATGGCGACATCGACAAGGCAATGAAGGAAATCGAACTGCCGGAAGGCGTGCGCTTCGACGTTGGCGGCGATGCCCAGCAGATGGCTGAAACGATGGGCAACTTCTTGTCGGCGATCGTGATTGCGATCATCTTCATCTACCTGGTACTGGCTTCGCAGTTCGGCAGTTTCCTGCAGCCGATCGCCATCATGATGTCGCTGCCGATGTCGCTGATCGGCGTGCTGGTGGCCTTGCTGGTGACGGGCAGCACGTTGAACGTGTTCTCGGTGATTGGCGTGGTGATGCTGATGGGTTTGGTGACCAAGAATGCGATCCTGCTGGTGGACTTTGCCAATCACGGCCAGCGTTCAGGCCAAGAGCAGTTCGCAGCGATCCTGGAGGCGGGCCAGGTGCGTTTGCGGCCGATCCTGATGACGACGCTGGCGATGATCTTCGGCATGCTGCCGATGGCGATTGGCGCCGGCGACGGCGGCGAAACCCAGGCGCCGATGGGGCGCGCGGTGATTGGCGGGGTGATTACCTCGACCCTGCTGACGCTGGTGGTGGTGCCGGTGGCGTACAGCTACCTCGACAATATCGGCAAGCGGGCGAAGCGGTGGTTTGCCAAGGGGCATGAGGAAGTCGGCGAGGTCGTACCTGTGATCGCCAAGGAATCCGCGTAACAAGCGAAGTTCGCGGCGCGAACCGTAAGGTAGGCACTCTGTGCCCACGCGGAACGCGCCGCAGCGTTATCGGTGTTTGTGACGATGAGTAAGCCTGACGTTAGCGGCTTTAGAGCAACACCACCAACGCAAATTAAAGCCGCGGGTATGCATTTGGATGCCGCGCATTTGTTCAAATGGCGGCAAAAGAATCAAGCCAACAATGTATCGCGTTCCGCGTGGGCACGGGGTGCCCACCCTACGGGAAACGCTACGACTGCGTTTGCGGTTCCGACGATTCAACCTCTACCGTCTCTCCCTGCTCCTCCCCTTCCGGCTTCGGATGATTCTTCGCCTCCAGCTTGCGCCGTGCCTTTTCTTCCGCCTTGCGCTTCTTTTCCAGTTCCCGTTGCCGCTTTTCGTATTGGAAGTTGGTCTTTGCCATGATTTCCTCGTATGCAAGCTGACATGTAAGAAGGGTGCCGAACCCGAACCATTATGCGCCAGTTAAGCCACACGGGTTTGCACTACCCACGTGGGTGATGCCGTGCATGCAGGTGCTTCAGACGCTCGCGCGCAACATGGGTATAAATCTGTGTGGTTGAAATATCCGAGTGCCCCAGCAGAAGTTGCACTACACGCAAGTCGGCGCCGTGGTTCAACAGGTGCGTGGCAAACGCATGGCGCAGCGTGTGCGGCGACAAGGGCGCGCGAATCCCCGCCTTGGAGGCATGTTTCTTGATCAAAATCCAGAACATCTGCCGCGTCATCGGCCCGCCGCGCCCGGTCACGAACAACGCGTCGTCCATCTGCCCGTTCAGGATGATCCCACGCGCATCCTTCAAATACCGCTCGACCCAGATCCGCGCCTGTTCGCCAAACGGCACCAGACGCGTCTTGCTACCCTTGCCCGTAATGCGCAGCACGCCATCGTTCAGGCTCAGTTCGACCAATTTCAAGGCCACCAGTTCCGACACCCGCAGCCCGCTGGCATACATCAGCTCCAGCATCGTGCGCTCGCGCAAGCCCAGCGGCGTGGACACGTCCGGTGCGTTCAACAGCGCCTCGACCTGCTCTTCGGTCAGCGTATGCACGAAGCGCTGCGGCTGGCGCGCGGTCGCCATCTTCAGGCAAGGGTCTTCCGCCACTTGGTTGCGCCGCAGCGCCAGTTGGTAAAAGCGTTTCAATACCGACAAACGCCGGTTGGCCGTGCTCGGCTTGGTATCCGCGTGGCGCTCGGCGAAATAGCCGGCCAGGTCTTCGGACTGCACGCCCAGCAACCCGCGCCCCGGCCGCTTCAGATGCAGCCAGCCGGCGAACAGGCGCAGGTCGCGCCGGTAGGCGTCGAGCGAGTTCTTCGCCAGGCCGTGTTCCAGCCACAGCGTGTCGCAGAACTCGTCGATCAGTCCCAGATCGACTGCTGCTGCCATGGCGATGCGGTGGCGCCTTCATGACGCAGGAGCCAGCGCTTGACCGACAGGTGGAAGCCGTTTTCCTCGTCGTGGCTGGCAAAGCCGCCGAGGCCGCGCGCGGCGGTCACGCGGTGGCAGGGAATCACCAGCGGGAACCAGTTGGCGCCGCAAGCTTGCCCCACCGCGCGCGGCGCCGAGCCGAGCTCCTTGGCCAGGATGCCGTAGGTGCGCACGCTGCCGCGCGGGATGGCGCTGATCGCGCCCCAGACGCGGCGCTGGAAATCGCTGCCCGCTTCCATCAGCGGCAAATCGAAAACGAAATCGGGATCGACCAGGTACTGTTCGACCTGGCGCGCGGCCAGCTCGGCGGTGGCATCCTGTGCCGCCTTGTCGCCGAAACGCGGCTCGAGGTAGACCAGTTCGCGCACGCGCTCGCCTTCGGTACGGATGCCGATGGCGCCAAACGGCGCCGGCACGATGGCGGAAAACAGCTCGCTGCCTTGTGGAGTATTCATGCCGTGCAGTTTACTCCTCGCGCCGATCGTCTACCAACTTTTTCGTAGGTGCAATTTCTCGTACGTGGCGTCAGTTTATTGTAAAAACGACTATGCTCAGCTTAAACATCGACACCGGACGAACATGCCGCGCGTACTTCGCTTACTGGTTTTCGTTTCACTGCTTGGCTGCCTCGGCCAGGCCGGCGCCCAGGGCGCTGCGCCACTGCGTGTCGGCGTGTCGAACAATGCCCCGAACCTGTTCATGAACGAGCAGGGCCAGGCATCCGGCATCCTGATCGACCTGCTGCGCGAAATCGCCAGCGCGGAGCGCTGGACGCTCGAATTCGTTCCCTGCGAATGGGCCGCCTGCGTCGACCTGCTCGCCGCGGGCCGCATCGACCTGCTGCCCGATGTCGCCTGGTCCGAAGACCGGGCCCGCGTGCTGGCCCTGCACCGCGTTCCCGTCCTGCACAGCTGGTCGCAGGTGTACGCCAGGCCGGGCAGCGGCATCCGCGCCCTGCCCGACCTGAAGGGCAAGCGCATCGCGGTGCTGGGCAGTTCGATCCAGTCGCAGATCCTGCCGGATATCCTGGCCAGCTATGGCGCCACCGCGGTCCTGGTCCCGGCCGCGTCGCTGGAACGCGCGTTTGCGCTGGCCGGCCAGGGCGACGTGGATGCCGTGGCCGCGAACCACTTCTTCGGCGACCTGCAGGCGGCCGGCCAGGGCCTGCAGGCGACCGGCGTCGTGTTCAACCCGACCCGCGTGTATTACGCCGCCCTGCCCGGCCGCCAGCAAGCCGTGCTCGACGCGATCGACCGCCAGCTCGAAGCCTGGCGCGCCGACCCGCAGTCGGTGTACTTCGCCACCCTGCGCCAATGGCAGGGCAGCGAGAAGGCGCAAGTCATGCCGTCCAGCCTGTGGTGGGCGCTGGCCACCGCCGTCGGGCTGCTGCTGTCGGCGCTGGCGGTGGCCAGCTGGCTGCGCACCGAGGTCGCGGTGCGCACGCGCGAGCTGCGCGAGAACGATGAAAAGCTCACCACCATCCTCGACAGCGTGGAAAGCCTCATCTACATCAAGGATACGCAGTCGTGCTACCAGTATGTGAACGGCGCCATGTGCCGCCTGCTGAACCGTCCGGCGGCGGCCATCGTCGGCCACGATGACGAGACCCTGTTCGGTGTGGTGCAGTCCCGCATCACGCGTGCCGGCGACCACGTGGTGCTCACCGAGCAGCGCCGCTACGAAACCGAGGAGCACCTGTCGGGCAAGGTCTTCCTGACCACCAAGATCCCGCTGGCGCGCGACGGCACCGTGTATGCGCTGTGCGGCATTTCCACCGACATCACGCCGAACAAGCAGGCCGAGGAATCGCTGCGCATCGCCGCCATCGTATTCCAGTCGGGCGAAGGCATGTGCGTCCTGAATCCCGAGGCCATGATGATCGAGGCCAACGAGGCCTGGGGCATCCTGGTCGGCACGCCCGCCGCCGAGCTGCCCGGCACCGCCTTCCCGCCCTTCGCGCTGGAGCAGGACGGCGACGACTACCGCGAGCGCATGTGGAACATGGTGCGGCGCGACCAGACCTGGCAGGGCGAAGTCTGGACCCGGCGCCGCAACGGCCAGGCCTACCCGGCCTGGCTGACGGTCAGCGCGGTGCGCGACGCCAACGGCGTGCTGACGAATTTCGTCTGCACCCAGTCCGACATCAGCGCGCGCAAGCAGGCCGACGAGAAGATCGTCCAGCTGGCCTATTACGATCCGCTTACCGGCCTGCCGAACCGGCGCCTGCTCTACGAGCGCGTCGACCACTGCCTCGGCCAGCACGGGCGCAACCGCCGCGTCGGCGCCCTGCTCTTCCTCGACATGGACAACTTCAAGGACCTGAACGACAGCCGCGGCCACGTGGTGGGCGACCACCTGCTGCAGCAGGTCGCGGTGCGCCTCCTGCAGTGCGCACGCGACAGCGACACCGTGGCGCGCCTGGGCGGCGACGAATTCGTGATCCTGCTCGAAGCGGTCGGCGCCAGCGAGGAAGAAGCGCTGCAACATGCCGACACGGTCGGCCACAAGATCCTCACCGCCCTGCGCGTGCCCTTCGAAGTCGGCGGCGCCGTGCACCATGCCAGCTGCAGCATCGGTGTCACCCTGTGCACCGGCCACGAGCAGCAGCTCGACGACCTGATGCGGCGCGGCGACCTCGCCATGTACGAGGCCAAGCGCCAGGGCCGCAACACGCTGCGCTTCTTCCACGTGTCGATGGAGCAGGAAGTCACCTACCGCACCGCCATCGAAACCGAGCTGCGCGAAGCCCTGCGCGAGTCGCAGTTCGTGCTGCACTACCAGGGCCAGGTCGACGGCGAAGGCCTGCTGACCGGCGCCGAAGCCCTGGTGCGCTGGCAGCATCCGCAGCGCGGCCTGATCGGGCCAGGCGGCTTCATCGCGATTGCCGAGACCTCGGGCCTGATCGTGCCGCTCGGACGCTGGGTGCTGCGCACCGCCTGCGAGCAACTGGCCGCCTGGGCCGCCGCGCCCGGCACGGCGCACCTGACGCTGGCGGTGAACGTCAGCGTGCGCCAGTTCCTGCAGGACGATTTCGTCGAGGAGACGCTCTCCATTTTGCGTGAGACCGGCGCCGACCCGACGCGCCTGAAGCTGGAGTTGACCGAGACCCTGATGATCGAAGGGGTCGAGGAAACCATCGAGAAGATGCGCGCCCTGCGCGAGCACGGCATCTGCTTCTCGCTCGACGACTTCGGCACCGGGTATTCGTCGCTGAGCTACCTGAAGCGGCTGCCGCTCGACCAGTTGAAGATCGACCAGAGTTTCGTGCGCGACGTGCTGGACGACCCGAACGACGCCTCGATTGCGCGCAGCGTGGTGGCGCTCGGTAAATCGCTGGGGCTGGGGATCATTGCGGAAGGCGTGGAGACCGAGGCGCAGCGCTCGTTCCTGGCGGAGATCGGGTGCGATAACTGGCAGGGGTTCCTGTTCAGCAGGCCGGTGGATGCGCGGACGTTGGAGGAATTGGCGGCCTAGGTTCGCGGTCGTTTTCCGAGCGGTGCGAGCGATGAGTCACCGACCGTGTCCGCAGGGAGAC
>DAMABW010000096.1:6626-12982 GCA_031999925.1 Massilia sp.
GCCCACGCGGTTACGTGCCCATCCTTTGGTCTGCGGCCGCGAAGGATCGCCCATACCCCCCGCGAACGGCCACGAAAAAGCCAAAAAAAAAGCGCACCAGCAGGTGCGCTCTGAATCATGGTCACGTCCCGGCCACTAGGCGTACCCGCGGCTTCTGTCGAACGTGTGTCTCCTCACATGATCTCCGGTATGGACTACCGGGTTTTTCTCTCACTCCCCAAGACTTGTGTCCGGTACTAACCGCACCACATTGGTGCCGGCAGCGCTCCATGATAACGCAACTGTGACAGCAAAAGAATAGTTTTTTATAACGATATGCACGATTCAACCATAGACGAGGTTTGGCAGCCACAACGAGATCGCCGGCACGTAGGTCACCAGCAGCAGGAAACCGAGCATGGTCAGCAGCCAGGGTAGCACCGCCACCGTCAGTTCCGAAATCCCCATCTTGGTAATCCCCGAGGCCACGTACAGGTTCAGCCCCACCGGCGGGTGGCACATGCCCACTTCCATGTTCACCACGATCAGGATGCCGAAGTGGATCGGGTCGATCCCCAGCGCCACCGCCACCGGAAACAGGATCGGCGCCATGATCAGCACGATCGACGACGGTTCCATCACGTTCCCCGCCAGCAGCAGCAGGATGTTCACCACCAGCAGGAAGCTGACCACGCCCAGGCCCTGGCCGGTGAGCCAGGCCGCCATCTGTTGCGGGATGTTCTCGCTGGTCATCAGGAACGAGAACAGCACCGCGTTCGTGATGATGTACAGCAGCATCGCCGAGAGCGAGGCCGAATCCAGCAGCACTTTTCCCACCTGGCTCAGCTTCAAGTCCTTGTAGACGAAGACGGCGATGATGAAGGCGTACACGGCGGCGATCGCCGCGGCTTCGGTCGGCGTGAACATGCCGCTATAGATCCCGCCCATCACGATCACGATCAGGAACAGGCCCCAGGCGCTCTTGCGGAAGGCGTTCCAGCGCTCGCCCCAGCTGGCTTTCGCCATGCGCGGGTAGCCGTGCTTCTTGGCCAATACCCAGGTCGTCAGGCCCAGCAAAAACGCCAGCATCAGGCCCGGAATCACGCCGGCCATGAACAGCTTGCCGACCGAGGTATTGGTGGTCACCGAATACATCACCATCACAATCGACGGCGGGATCAGGATGCCGAGCGCGCCCGAGGTCGTGATCACGCCGGCGCCGAAGCGCTTCGGATAGCCCTGCTTCACCATCGCCGGCAGGATGATCGAACCGATCGCCACCACGGTGGCCGGGCTGGAACCCGACACCGCCGCGAACAGCGCGCAGGCCACCACGCCGGCCAGCGCCAGGCCGCCGTGCCAGTGCCCGACCATCGAAGTGGCGAAGCGGATCATGCGCCGCGCCACCCCGCCATGGGTGAGGAAATTCCCGGCCAAAATGAAGAAGGGAATCGCCATGATCTCGAACTTCTCGATCCCGGTGAAGAGCTTCAGCGCCACCGATTCGATCGGCACCGTGGTCATGGTGAACAGGAAGGTCAATACTGTCAGGCCGAGCGAGATCGAGATCGGCATCCCGGTCAGCATCAGGAGCAGCAGCAGGATGAAGATGATGGCGGCGTTCATGCGGCACCTTTCGAGATCGGCAAGTCTTCGTCGTCCAGGCCTTCGACCTGGGCCGGGTCATGGTGCGGCACTTCGCCGGTACGGATGAAGTGGACCATCACCTGCAGGAAGCGGAAGCACATCAGGTAGGAACCGAGCGGCACCGCCAGGTAGACGATCCACATCGGCCACTCCAGGTCGGCCGAGGTCTGGTCGGTTTCCGACATGTGCCAGACGAAGTTGGCGCCCAATGTACCGACGATGCCGGTGAAGACAGCCCCGGCCAGCAGGCCGAAGACGATGAATTTCGCACGCCAGCGCGGACTCAGGCGGTTCACAATCACGTCGACGCCGACGTGGATACCGGTGCGCACGCCATAGGCCGCACCGAACTTGGCCATCCACACGAACATGTAGATGCACAGTTCCTGGGCCCAACTGGTGTTGATCCCGATGAGGTAATCCTGCAGCGCCGGAATCGGCAGCCCGGACAGGTAGCGATGCACCACCGCGATGAAGATGACGACGGTGGCCGCCGCCATCAGGGTCGCAATGATCCATTCTTCGAGTCGATCGAGGAATTTCATGGTGTGTTCCTGGAGAAGAGGCCGAGCACGGCCACGGCACGCACGGTGCGTGCGCGGCCATGACCGTGACCTTCACATTGTGCTTACTTCTTTGCGCTTATTTTTTTGCCGTTTCGCGGGTGATCGACTGGATCAGGTCCTTGCCGATCCGGCTTTCCATCTGGCGCTGCACCGGCTGCAGGGCCGTGCGCCAGGCCGCCTGTTCCTGCGGCGTCAGGTTGTAGATGGTGGTCTTGCCGGCCTTGCGGATGGCTTCCAGCGCCAGGTCGTTGTCGCGTTGGGCGATGGCCTTTTCGAAGGTGGTGGCGTCGCGCATGGCCTGCTCGAGCTGGCCGCGCACATCCGCCGGCAGCCCGTCCCAGAACTTCTTGTTGACGATGACGGCATAGCCCAGGTAGCCATGGTTCGACACCGTCAGGTGCTTCTGCACCTCGTGCATCTTTTGCGTGTACATGTTCGACGGCGGGTTCTCGGTGCCGTCCACCACGCCGGTCTGCAAGGCCTGATAGACTTCCGAGAAGGCCAGCACCTGCGGGTTGGCGCCAAGCGCGCGCATCTGGGCGTCCAGCACCTTCGAGGACTGGATACGCATCTTCAGGCCGCGGAAGTCGCTTGGGGCATGCAGCGGCTTGTTGGCCGACATGATCTTGAAGCCGTTATCCCAGTAGGCGAGCCCGGTGATGCCTTTCGGTTCCAGCTTTTTCAGCAAGCCCTTGCCGATCGGGCCTTCGGTGACGGCGTACAGCGCCGCTTTCGACGGGAAGATGTACGGCAGGTCGAAGGCTTCGAATTCCTTCACGCCGAGCGGACCGAATTTCGCCAGCGAAGGCGCCAGCATCTGCACCGCGCCCAGCTGCAGGGCTTCGAGTTCCTCCTTGTCCTTGTACAGCTGGCTGTTCGGATACACTTCGACCTTGACCCGGCCTTTGGTCAGCTTTTCGGCCTGCTCCTTGAAGCGTTCGGCGGCCTGGCCCTTCGGCGTATCGGTCGCGACCACGTGGCTGAACTTGATGACGATGGGCGCCTGGGCCCAGGCGGAATTCATGGACAGGACGACGGCAAAGGCCGCGGCCAGGGCTTTGATCTGCATGGTGTCTCCTCGGTATCTCGATTATTTTTTAACGACGGCTCGAACCATTCTGCTCTGCTGCATTTTGCATTGCATTTGTGGAATTCCACAATAACATCACTCGACGCAATTTTTACGGTCTCGCATGAAAAATCCCTTCCGCCTGCCGCGCCGCGCCGCCCTCTCCCGCCCCTGGCGCTGGCTGGTGCCGGTGCTGCTGGTGCTGCTGTTCCTGGCGGTGCTGCTCTGGCTGCCCTGGCAGGCGCGCCAGATGGAGGCCAACGAGCGCCAGGAGCAATTGATCGCCGACACGCTCTGGGTCGAACAGACCCTGCGCTTCGAGCTGGCGCGCAGCGAGGAAGCCCTGGCCGTGCTCGGCGCCGACCTGGTGGTCAAGCCGCCGCCGGCCGAGCAGCTGCAGGCGCGCCTGGACCAGATGTTCAAGAACGGCCACGAACTGCGCCGCGTGCTCTGGCTCGGCCCGGACGGCACGACCCTGGCCCACCACGGCCTGGAACTGCCGCCCGGCGGCCTGGCGTCGGTGGGCGCCGAAGCGATGGAGATGGCGCGCCTGACCCGCGCCGGCCGCTACACCGAACCCTACGGCGCCAGCGCCCATGCACCCGGCATGATCGACTACTACCTGCCGCTGTTCCGGCGCGGAGAATATGCCGGCGCCCTGGTGGCCACCTACAGCCTGAAGATCCTGCTCGACGAAACCGTGCCCTGGTGGTTCGCCCAGGACAACGCCCTGTCCCTGCTCGACCGCGACGACGAGCCGGTGGCCGCGCGCGCCGACGGCGGGCCGGGGCGCGGCGTCTACACCCACCTGCGCGCCCTCGATTTGCCGGGCAGCTCGATCGTGCTGGCCACCGACAGCGTGAAAGGCGCGCCGCGCCTGCTGCCGAACCTGCTGGTCGGCTCGGTGATCGTGCTGGCCCTGGGCCTGTTGATCAGCTTGATGACGCTGTGGCGCCACATCTCGCGCACCCTGGCAGCCGAAGCCGCGCTGCGCCAGCAGATGGCCTTCCGCACCGCGATGGAGAATTCGCTGCTGACCGGGCTGCGTGCGCGCGACCTGGAGGGGCGCGTCACCTATGTGAACAAGGCCTTTTGCCAGATCGTCGGTCTCTCGTCGGAAGAGCTGATCGGCCGCAAGCCGCCGATGCCCTACTGGGCGCCGGAAGCGACCACCGACTACGAGGAACGCTTCGCGAAGATCCTGGCCGGACAGGCGACGCCGCAGTTCGAGACCGTGTTCCAGCGCGCCGACGGCGTGCGGGTGCCGGTGCTGGTGTTCGAGGCGCCGCTGGTCGACAGCCGCGGCAAGCAGACCGGCTGGATGAGCTCCATCCTCGACATCACCGACCGCAAGAAGGCCGAGGAGCTGAACCGCCAGCAGCAGGAAAAGCTGGAATCGAGCGCGCGCCTGGCAACCATGGGCGAAATCTCATCGATGCTGGCGCACGAGCTGAACCAGCCGCTGGCGGCGATTTCCAGTTACACGGCCGGCGCCCTGAACGTGCTCGAGCGCGCCGACAAGGGTGTGCCGGTCGAGCCGAGCCTGCTGCGCCGCGCGTTGGAGCAGGCGCGACAGCAGGCCCAGCGCGCCGGCCAGATCATCAAGAGCGTGCACGAATTCGTGAAGAAGAGCGAACCGCAGCGCGAGGAAGTGGCGATCCGCAGCGTGGTCGACGGCGTGCGCGCCCTGATCGAGCTGCAGGCACGCAAGGCCTATGTGACGCTGCTGTTCGAAGTGCCGTCGCAACTGCCGACCGTGCTGGCCGACCGCCTGATGCTGGAGCAGGTGCTTTTGAATCTCACCCGCAACGGCATCGAGGCGATGGCCGAGGTGCCGCCCGAGCGCCGCATCCTGCGCGTTGCCGCCAGCTGCGACGCGGTCCAGGTGTCGGTGTCGGTGATCGACAACGGCCACGGCATCCCGCCCGACGTGGCGGAGCGCCTGTTCTCGCCCTTCTTCTCGACCAAGGCCGAGGGCATGGGCATGGGCCTGTCGATCTGCCGCACGGCGATCGAATTCCACGGCGGTACGCTGACCCATGCGCCGAATCCCGGGGGTGGTACGGTGTTCACCTTCAGCCTGCCGCGGCGGGATGCATCGGCGGCGGCTGCACCGGCGGTGGAACCGACACCCGCGCCTGAGCTAAAATAGTGCACCTGAGGAGAACCACATGCTGCACATCGTCGACGACGAAGAAGTCATCCGTGACGCCCTCGCCTGGCTGGCACAGTCACGCGGGCTGGCGGCGCGCGGCTATGCGGGCGGCCAGGCCTTCCTCGACAGCGTGGGCGAGCCCGACCTCGAGGGCGACTGCGTACTGCTCGACGTGCGCATGCCCGACATGAACGGCGTGGCCGTGTTCGACCAGATGATCGGCCGCGGCCTGCTGCCGCGCTTGCCCGTGATTTTCCTGACCGGGCATGGCGACGTGCCGATGGCCGTCGATTCGCTGAAGCGCGGGGCTTTCGATTTCTTCGAAAAGCCGTTCAACGATAACCAGTTGATGGACCGGGTCGACCAGGCCCTGGCGGCGTCGCGCGCGGCGGCGGTGTCGGACCAGGTGCGCATGCGACTGGCCACGCTGTCAGCGCGCGAGCGCGAGGTGCTGGATCTGATTTTGGCGGGGAAGATGAACAAGGTCGTCGCGGCCGAATTGGGCATCAGCATGCGTACGGTCGAGGGGCACCGGGCGCATATCTTCGACAAGATGCAGGTGAAGACGGCGGTGGAGTTGGCGGGGTTGTTGAAGTAAGCACAGCCGGTTTCCATGTTCGTGGCGCTGTTGCGTGAACCGTTATCGGTGTGTTGAATCCGCGTGGGCACGTTCGTGTTTGAGGCCCCCGGCCTCAAACACCCCACCGTACGGGACACGCTGCGTATCCGGGGTTCGTATGATCTCGCCGATAACGGTGACCGTAGGGTGGGCACCCCGTGCCCACGCGGATCAAAAACACCAATAACGCATCACGCAACAGCGCCACGTCCGTAAAAGAAACCGCCCAACTCAGCCACAACTCCCGGTCACTCCCCCGCGCGCACCGGCCACCCGCCCCTCTTCGCCATTCCCCAATCGCTTGTAAAATCAATTTGAACG
>DAMABW010000097.1:0-12976 GCA_031999925.1 Massilia sp.
GGCTTCGTGCACGCCCGGTTCGTTGTGCTCGGCGTCGAGCAGGCGCGCCAGCGGGCGGATGCGCTCGACCAGTTCGTCGGCCCATTCCAGCAGCGGCACTTCCTCGCCGTCGCGGGTGAGCGTGAGGCCGGGCTTGCGGCCTTCCTTCACGGTGCGCGCGAAATTGCGCGCATGGACCTGGCCTTCGGCGGCGCTGATCAGGGGGCTCTCGTCGAGGGCGCAGAACAGCAAAAAGGCGTCGAGGAAGCGGCCGGTCTCGAGGCTCACGCCCACCGGTTCGAACGGGTCGACATCCAGGCAGCGCACCTCGATGTACTGCACGCCGCGGTTGCACAGCGCCTGGACCGGACGCTCGCCGGTGCGGATCACGCGCTTCGGGCGGATGGTCGAGTAGTACTCGTTCTCGATCTGCAGCACATTGGTCGACAGCTGCACCCACTCGCCGTCCTTCTTGGTGCCGATCGCTTCGTAGGGCGCGTAAGGACGGTTGACCGCGTCCATCAGGCTGGTGACATAGCTTTCCAGGCTGTTTTCGTGCGGGCGCAGGCCGGACTGGGCGTCGTTCTGGTAACCCAGGTCGCTCATGCGCAGGCTGGTGGCATACGGCAGGTAGAGGGTGTCCGGCGAGAGTTCTTCCAGGCCGTGTTCGCGCCCGCGCAGGAAGCTCCTGGTCAGCGTCGGCGAAGCGCCGAACAGATACATCAGCAGCCAGCTGTAGCGGCGGAAATTGCGGATGGTGGCGATGTAGCTTTCGGACTGGAAGTCGCGCAGGGCGTTGCGCCGCTCTTCCTGCACGCCTTCGGCGGCGCGCAGCACTTCCCACAGCTTTTCCGGCAGCGAGTAGTTGTAGTGGATGCCGGCGATGCACTGCATCGCTTTCCCGTAACGCAGCGCCAGGCCGCGGCGGTACACGTGTTTCAGCATGCCGATGTTCGACTTGCCGTACCAGGCGATCTCGATGTCTTCGTCAAGCGGCAGTTCGCCCGGCATCGACTCGCTCCACAGCATCTCGTCGCCCAGTTTCGAGTAGGCGAAACGGTGGATGGCGTCGAGGCGGTGCAAGGCCAGGCCGATGTCGTGCTCGGCCGGCGTGATGAACTCGAGCAGGGCCTCGGCGTAGTCGGTGGTGATCTGCGAATGGGTCAGGGCCGAGCCGAGCTGGACCGGATGAGGCGTGCGCGCGAGCTGGCCCTGGCTGTCGATGCGCAGGGTTTCGCGTTCGATGCCGCGCAAGCCCTGGCCGAGCAGGCCGCGGTGCGCGTCGTCGTCCAGCAAGGCCAGGCGGCGGGTCAGTTGGTTCGACACAGTGTTTCCTTTCTAATACTGCCTAATCAATTGGTGCAGAGAGTAACCGAAAAACGGACTGCGCGTCGGCGGGCGCTGCATTTCTGAACGGCCAGTCGAATGACGCGTCTGGCAGCTCAGCCGGCAGGCGGTGACGGTGCCGGCAGGCTGCCCGCGGGCGGCTTGCCCGGTGGTGTGGAAACCGGTACAGGGTCGGGCTTGGAAGTGGGCTTGGGAGCGGATTTGGGCGCAGATTTGGCGTCCGCTGCCGGGGCGGGCGCAGGCGCATCGGATGCCGGCGTTGCTTCTTGCGCAGGCGTCAACGGGAAGGGACCCGGCCCCACGGGCGCCGGCGCCGCCGGTTTCGCTGGCACGGTCGCCGCCGGCGCCTGGACCGACGGCGCCGGCAACAGGATCGGCCCCGGCCCGGCCGGCAGCGGCGGCGGCGCCAGTTGGGCGACCAGCCATTTCCCCATCTCGCGCTCCAGCAGCGGCAGCGGCAGCGAACCCTGGTCCAGCAGCGCATCGTGGAAGCGGCGCAGGTCGAAACGCGCGCCGAGCGCGGCCTGCGCCTTCTCGCGCAGGGCCTGGAAACGCAGCTGGCCGATCTTGTAGCTCAGCGCCTGGGCCGGCTGGGCGATGTAGCGGTCGACCTCGACCGCGTTGTCGGCGGCGGCGTTCGCGGTGTTGGCGTTCAGGTAGTCGATCGCCTGCTGGCGCGTCCATCCCTGGGCATGGAGGCCGGTGTCGACCACCAGGCGCGCGGCGCGGAACATGTCGTCGTTCAGGTAGCCGAAGCTGGAGAACGCATCCTTGAAGAAGCCGAGTTCCGGCCCGAGGCTCTCGGCATAGGTGGCCCAGCCTTCGCCGAAGGCATCGTCCCAGCGGTGGCGCCGGAAGGCCGGCAAGTCCGCCAGCGCCTGGGCGCGCGCCACCTGCAAATGGTGGCCGGGCAGGGCTTCGTGCAGGGCGAGGGTCTCGACTTCCCACAGCGGCTGGCGGTCCAGGCGCGCCGTGTTCACCACCAGCGCCGCGCTGCGCTCGGGCGTACCGGCTTCGTAATAGGCGGCCACCTGGCCGGTGGCGCCTTCTCCTCCCAGCGGTTTCACGCCGATGCTCTCTTGCGGAAGGGTGCCGAACAGGTCGGGCAGGCGCGCTTCGGCGCGGGCGATGGTGCGGCGGTAGCGCGCCAGCAGGCTGTCGGCGCTGGTCGGGAACAGGCGCTTGTCGGTGCGCGCAAAGGCCAGGAACTGCGGCAGCGTGCCACGGAAGCCGGTACGCTTGATGGCCTCGATCATGGCAAGGCGGATGCGCGCGACTTCCTTCAGCCCCAGCGCGTGGACCTCGGCCGGCGTCAGCTCGGTGCCGCTCGACTGGCGCACCAGGAAGGCGTAGTAGCCCGGACCGCCCGGCAGGCTGCTGGCGGCCAGCGACTCGCGCGCGGCCGGCAGGTAGTCGTTGCGGATGAAGTCCTCTAGTTTACGCAAGGCCGGGGCGGCGCTGTTGTCCAGGGCGGCGTTGCCGGCTGCGAGCAGTTGCTCGCGCACTTCGGGGGCGATGGTGGCGGGGATGCGGCGCAGCGGCGCCGACAGCGCGCCTTCATGCAGCCCCTTGCGCATCGTGCGCAGCAGGTCGGGCAGGGCGCGCATGCTGGCTTTCGGCGCGGTCCAGCCGGTGCGCATGCCTTCGCGCAGCTGCTCGAGCAGGCCGTCGACGTGGGCCGGCAGGGCTTCCAAGCGGGCGATGTAGTTGCGGTAGTCTTCTTCGCCGGCGAAAGGCATCTGCGCGACCAGGCGCGGCAGGCGCACGTGCAGGCCGTCCCAGGCCGTGATCGGCTGCGGGTCGAAGGGGTGGAAGGCGAACAGCGCGAGCTGGCGCTCCTTGTCAAAGATGAAGAGGTCGAGCGAGAGGCGTTCCTGCGGGCCGAGTGCGCTGCGGTCGAGGGCGCGGGCCTCGGCCAGCGCGCTGCGGGCATGGTCGAGGGCGGCCTTGCTGGCGGCCAGGGTGGTGTCCGACAGGCGCGCGTTATAGCGGGCGTCGCCGACGGTGGTGGCGTATTCGGGGGCGTGCTCGAGTTGCCATTCCCAGTCGCGCTTGAAGAGCGCCCTGGCATCGTCCGACGCACCGCGCGCCACGCTGTGGAAGAGCGTGGTGAACAGGACGAGGAGGATGAATAGGCGTCGCATGGGAGAGGTGTGGTGGGAGTGTGAGCATTGTAGCAACGCTCGTTGGCGCGGGGCGCAGCGGTGCTTTGCGGTTGCTGCGGTGCTTTGCGGTTTTGCTACGGTTCTTGTGGTGGGTTCTCGAACCCACCGGGCAACCGACCCTTACCCGCGCCGCCCGCCGCTGACCCGCTCGATGCCCGCCAGGTCGCGCCAGCTCTGCGCTTCGAGGTATCCGGCTTCGATCAACAACGCCCGCACCGCTTCCGCCTGGTCGTAGCCATGCTCCAGCAGCAGCCATCCGCCCGGCGCCAGGTGCGAAAGCGCGCCCGCGATAATCGTCCGCAGGTCCGACAAGCCATCCGCATGATCGGTCAGCGCATCCACCGGCTCGAAGCGCAAGTCGCCCTGCACCAGGTGCTCGTCGCCCGACGCGATGTAGGGCGGATTCGACACCACCAGCTCGAAGGTATCGCCTTCCAGCGCCCCGAACCAGTCGCTGCGCAGGAAGCGCACCCGCGCGCCGTTGGCGGCGGCATTCGCCCGCGCCATGGCCAGCGCATCCTCGCTGACATCGAGCGCCGTCACCTGCGCGTCGGGCCGCGTATGCGCCACCGCCACCGCGATCGCGCCGCTGCCGGTGCCCATGTCGAGCATGCGCGCCTGCGCCGGCAGGCGTTCCAGCGCCAGTTCGACGATCAATTCGGTATCCGGACGCGGAATCAGCACCGCGGGGCTGACCTCGAACGGCAGCCCGAAGAACTCGCGCTGGCCGACGATGTAGGCGATCGGCTCGCCGGCGATGCGCCGCCCGACCAGAGCGGACAGGCGCGCCGCTTCTTCTGCGGTCAACTGGCGCTCGGACTGCGTGATCAGGCCCACGCGCGTGATGCCGAGCGCGTGGCAGAGCAGGATGCGGTTTTCCAGCGGCTCGAGCGGCAGGCCCGCCTGCAGCGACGCGATGCTGGCGCCGGCGGCAATCATCGGGCGCGCCGCACCAGCACCCAGACCAGGGTCAGGGTCAGCAGCACGAACCAGACGGCCGACCACTGCGGGATCGACAGGCCGAAGAGGCCGTCGGTAGCGTTCTCGCATAGACCATCGGCCTGGAACAGCCAGGGCAGCAGGGTCGCGGTCGGGATCTTGTTCAACATGGTCTCCATCGGGTCGATGCCGCAGGAGAAGCCGGGATTGGCCAGCACGTACAGATGCTTGCCCACCACGCCCAGGCCGCCCAGGGCCGCCAGCAGGGCCACGCCGGCACCAAGCTTGATCTTGCCGGCGAAGGCGCCGACCAATGCGGCGATGCCGATCGCCAGGAACAGGTAGCGCTGGATCACGCACAGCGGGCAGGGCTGCATGTCGTGGGCATGCTGCAGGAAGAGGGCGGCGCCGATCAGCGCGAAGCTGACCGCGGCAACGATCAGGAGGACGGTACGGGAAGCGGGCATGCGGTTCGGCTCTCGGTGGTCAGGAACAGGAGGCGATTCTCGCACGAAGGCCAGGACCGCAGGGCTGTATTTTCACATTGGCAACTTAGTGCGAACTTAATCCGCGTGTTAATCCCCGAGTGCCGCCAGCTGCTCGGCCTGGTGCTCGGCCGCCAGCGCATTCGTCAGCTCGGTCAAATCCCCGTCCATGATGAAGTCGAGCTTGTACAGCGTCAGGTTGATGCGGTGGTCGGTCAGGCGGCCTTGCGGGAAGTTATAGGTGCGAATGCGTTCGCTGCGGTCGCCCGAGCCGATCAGGCTCTTGCGGGTGGCCGCCTCTTTCGACTGCTGCTCGCGCAACTGCACGTCCTTGATGCGCGCGGCCAGCACCTTCATCGCCTGCGCCTTGTTCTTGTGCTGGCTGCGGTCGTCCTGGCATTCGACCACGATCCCCGTCGGCAGGTGGGTGATGCGCACCGCCGAATCGGTCTTGTTGATGTGCTGCCCGCCGGCGCCGGACGCGCGGTAGGTGTCGATGCGCAGGTCGGCCGGGTTGATGTCCACGTCCTCGACCTCGTCGGCTTCCGGCATCACGGCCACGGTGCAGGCCGAGGTGTGGATGCGGCCCTGCGTCTCGGTGGCCGGCACGCGCTGCACGCGGTGGCCGCCGGATTCGAACTTCAGCTTCGAATAGGCGCCGTTGCCGACCACGCGCACGATCACTTCGCGGTAGCCGCCCAGGTCCGAGGCCGACTCGGACACCATCTCCACCTGCCAGCGGTTGCGCTCCGCAAAGCGCGTGTACATGCGCAGCAGGTCGCCCGCGAACAGGGCCGACTCGTCGCCGCCGGTGCCGGCGCGGATCTCGAGGAAGATGTTGCGCTCGTCGTTCTCGTCTTTCGGGAGCAGCATCTTCTGCAGGTCGAGGTCGAGTTCCGCCAGGCGCGCCTTGGCCGCCTCGATTTCCTCTTGCGCGAAGTCCTTCATGTCGGGATCGGCCAGCATTTCCTGGGCCGCGGCGATGTCGCCATTCGCCTCACCGTACTGCTTGTAGACGTCGACCAGCGGCGCCAGTTCGGCGCGCTCGCGCGTCATCTTGCGGTAGCTGTCCATGTTGGCGGTGGCGCCTTCGGACATCAGGAGTTCGTCGAGTTCGACCAGGCGGTTCGCCAGTTGGTCGAGCTTGGCCAGCATCGATGGTTTCATGGGCTTGAATGGAAAAACGGTGAACGGGAGGGCGCGGCGGCGCCGGGAAGCGCCCGCATGCCGGGGCGCGCGAAGCGAGGGCCGCTAACGGCGGCCGCGGAACAGCTGGGGCAAAAGGCTGGCCAGGCGCGCGCGTTCGTCGCCCTGGGCGCGGTGCAGCGCCTGTTGCGGGCCGTGCAGGAACTTGGCGGCCAGGCCTTTCGACAGCGCTTCCAGTACGGCGTCGACGTCTTCGCCTTTCGCCAGCAGCTTGCGCGCGCGTTCGAGTTCGGCCAGGCGCAGGGCTTCGCTGGACTCGTGCAGTTCCTGGATCACCGGCACCATGGCGCGGTCGCCGATCCAGTGCATGAAGGATTCGACGCGGTGCTCGATGATGGCTTCGGCCTGGGCCACGGCGGCCTGGCGGCTTTCCATTCCGGTCTGCACCACTTGCGCCAGGTCGTCGACGGTGTACAGGAAGACGTCGTCGAGGCGCGCGACTTCGGGCTCGATGTCGCGCGGGACAGCCAGGTCGGCCATGAAGATGGGGCGGTGGCGGCGCGCCTTGATCGCGCGTTCGACCAGGCCCAGGCCCAGCAGCGGCAGGGTCGACGCGGTGCACGACACCACGATGTCGAAGCGCGGCAGTTGTTCGGGCAAGTCGGCCAGGCGGATCGCGCGCCCGTTCAGGCGCGTGGCCAGCGATTCGCCGCGTTCCATGGTGCGGTTGGCGATGGTGATCGACTTCGGATTCTGGGCCGCGAAGTGGGCCGCGCAGAGTTCGATCATTTCGCCGGCGCCGATGAACAGCACGTGCTGGTCGGCGATGCGGTCGAAGATGCGCTGCGACAGGCGCACGCAGGCGGCGGCCATCGACACGCTGTGGGCGCCGATCTCCGTGGTAGTACGTACTTCCTTTGCCACCGCGAAGCTGCGCTGGAACAGCTGGTGCAGATAGGTGCCGAGGCCGCCGGCTTCCTCGGCGGTGCGCACCGCGTCCTTCATCTGGCCCAGGATCTGCGGCTCGCCCAGTACCATCGAATCGAGGCCGGAGGCGACGCGGAAGGCGTGGCGCACGGCTTCGTCCTGGGGCAGCATGTAGAGGTGGGGGCGCAGCTCGGCGTAGTTCAGCGCGTGGTAGTGGGCCAGGAACTGGGCCGAGGCATCGAGCGGATCGGGCACGCCGCTGGCGGCGTACAGCTCGGTGCGGTTGCAGGTGGAGAGGATCGCGGCTTCGTCGTTGCCGCGGCGCTCGAACTGGCCGAAGCGGCCGAACCACTCGCGCGCCGACTGCACCGCGCGGCCGAGCTGCTCGGGGCCGAGCGCGAGCTGTTCGCGCAGCGCGACCGGTGCAGTCGTGTGATTCAGGCCAACGGCGAGCAGTTGCATTCTGGAGAAGGGCGGTGGGAGACGTATGCGGGAATTATACCCTTATGGGCGCAGGGTTTCACGGGACCCCAAGATCGTTGGCAATGCTTCAATAAAGGAGAACGCCTGGCATCGGATGGCGCATGCGCCATCCGTGCAGTATCAGGCGCCGAGCTTCTCGAGGCGATATCCATAGCTGTACACCGGCACCAGGCGGAAGCCGTTCTCCGGACGCAGTGCGAGTTTGTTGCGCACGCGCGAGACGTGGGTGTCCATAGTGCGCGACGGCACGGCGGTTTCGCGGACCCACACCGATTCGTGGATATAGGCGCGCGACAGCGGGCGGCCGATGTTGCGGAAGAACAGCAGGGCCAGGTAAAACTCTTTCTGGGTGACGTCGATGATGCTGCCGTCCTTCAGCAAGCGGCCCGGGCGGGTTTCGAATACGTAAGGGCCGAACTGCAGTTGCTCGGTGCCGGTCTGGGCCGGGTAGGCGCGGCGCAGCAGGGCGGACACGCGCGCCACCAGTTCGCCGCGGCGCAGCGGTTTCACCACGTAGTCGTCGGCGCCGGCATCCATGCCGGCCACGATGTCGTCTTCGGCGCCGCTGCCGACCAGGAACATGGCCGGTGCATCCGGCACCATCTTTTCCTTGGCGCGGCGCAGGATGTCGGCGGCTTCGCCATCGCCGGTCGGCCAATCCATGATCAGCAAATCGGCGCTATCCTTGCGCATCTGGCTCAGCATTTCCCGGCCGCCGTCGAAGGACTGGCAGCTGTGTCCGGCCGAGCTGAGTACCTGGCAGATCAGGTCGGCTTGGCTACGATCATTGTCAAGGACAGCTATTTTCATGGCGGCACACTGTTGTAAAAATAACATGTAGGAGCAATCCTACATCGTTAAACCGACTATAGCAGACTTTGACAAAATAATGCTAACGGTTAACTTCCAATTTTTTGCCGAAAGGTATTGTTGAGCTCGGAAGGCGTCACGTTTCCCGCGTCCTTCCCTCTATGCACGCTCAATTCCGACAGATTTTACGATGGCGTGGAAAAACCACAAGATGCGGCGGAAACACAACATCTTCACTAAACAAGCCAGGGATTTGACAATTTCCTGGTCGATTGCTCAAGAATTGAGCAGATTGCGTCTTTCACCGGCTGAGCATGCAGAGCTCGCAAAAACAGAATGTGTGAAATGCGCATATTCCGCAAAAAACAGAAAACGCCTGTTTGTATGTACGCGGATTGAAACTATTGGTAGCAGCGGTCGGGCGGAGTATGCCGACCTGAGCCGTGTCGACGAGGCGGTAAAACGGTGTATCGGGGAGAGGGAAGAAGCAACCCGTCCGGCTGGCGGACGGGCTGTGTGAAACGAATCAGGCGTCCGGCAGCACCACGTTCACGTCGAGCACTTCCAGGTTGCCCTGGCGGTCGAGCGAAATCTTGATGTCGTCGGCATTCACCTTGGTGTACTTCGAGATGACTTCGATCAGCTCGCGGTGCAGGGCCGGCAGAAAGTCCGGGCCGGTGCGGTTGGTGCGCTCGCGGGCGATGATGATTTGCAGCCGTTCCTTGGCCGCGTTCGCGCTCTTCTTCTTTTCGGGGAACAGGAATGAGAGCAATGCCATGTCACTTGGTCCCAAAGATGCGTTGCAGCAGGCCCGGCTTTTCGTAGGTCGTGAAGCGCAGTGGACGCTCTTCGCCCAGGAAGCGCGCTACCACGTCCTCGTAGGCTTCGGCCACGTCGGTGCCCTTGAAGTGGATCGCCGGGTTGCCCTGGTTCGAGGCGTGCAGCACCGATTCCGATTCCGGGATGATGCCGATCAGCGGAATGCGCAGGATTTCCTGCACATCCTGGTAGGACAGCATTTCGTCGTTCTCGACGCGTTTCGGCGAATAACGGGTGATGAGCAGGTGTTCCTTGACCGGCTCGCCGCCGGTCTGGGCGCGGCGCGACTTGGCCTGCAGGATGCCGAGGATGCGGTCGGAATCGCGCACCGAGGACACTTCGGGATTGGTCACGATCAGTGCTTCGTCGGCGAAGGTCAGGGCCATCAGGGCGCCGTGCTCGATGCCGGCCGGCGAATCGCAGATGATGAACTCGAAGTCCATCTTGACCAGCTCGTTCAGCACGCGCTCGACGCCGTCTTCCGACAGCGCGTCCTTGTCGCGCGTCTGCGAGGCCGGCAGGATGAACAGGTTGTCGCAGTGCTTGTCCTTGATCAGGGCCTGGTTCAGCGTTGCTTCGCCATTGATCACGTTGACCAGGTCGTAGACGACGCGGCGCTCGCAGCCCATGATCAGGTCGAGGTTGCGCAGGCCGACGTCGAAGTCCAGCACCGCGGTCTTGTGGCCGCGCAGGGCCAGGCCGGTCGAAAAGCTTGCGCTCGAGGTGGTCTTGCCCACGCCGCCCTTGCCGGACGTCACAACAATAATTCTTGCCACAAAAATGTCCTTTACAGTAACTGATCAGTGCTGGTTCGCACGGGCCGGAGCCGGCGTCAGCGATGATATATCGATCCGGTCGCCGACCAGGCGGATTTGGGCCGGCTGGCGCGCCAGTTCGGCCGGGAAACCTTCGTCGAACGTGCGGTAGACGCCGGCGATCGACACCAGCTCGGGCTGCAGCGACAGGCCGAAGATGCGCGAGTCGGCATTGCCCGAGGCGCCGGCCAGGGCGCGCCCGTGCATCGGCGCATACACGTGGATGCTGCCGTCGGCAATGATCTCGGCGCCATTGTTGACGACCGCGGTGATGATCAGGTCGCAGCCGCGCGCATACACGCGCTGGCCGGCGCGCACCGGGGTATCGACGATCAGGGCCGGAATCGGTGCGGCCGGGGCTGGTGCCGGGATGGGGGCGGGCGCAGGAACTGGTGCGGGTGCCGGGGCAGGCGCCGGAGCGATCGTCACCGCGCTGGCGGCGGTGGCCGCCGCCACGTCTTCGCGGGCACGGTCGGCGCCGGCGCCATCGTCGAGGGACAGGCCGAGCGCCTTGACCGCCTCGGCCATTTCCGGCGTGGCGCCGCGCACGGCTACCGCGTTCAGGCGGTATTTCTTGAGCAGGTCGACCAGCGCGCGCCAGTCGATATAGGCGGTCTCGGCGGCAATCGCGCCGACGTCGATGACCGCGAATTCATCTTCGAAGAAGTCCGACACGCCGCCGGTCATCTGCTTCAGGGCCGCATCGATCGCGATCGGGTCGGACGAATGCAGGATCGCCGAGATCGCGACAACCGTCGAGATCTTGATTTCGATGGGCAGGCTGGACGGACTTTTCGACATAAACAATTCTGGTTGGCTATAGCCCGTGCATTCTACTGTGAAATTTGCTGAAAAGGACAGCATTTCACCCATCATTCCTATAGGCAATTCAGGATGCTCTCGTGTTCCGGATTTTGCCAAGCGTAATGTGGAAAATACCTACCGTCGCCCCTCTGGCATTACAGGTTGTTTTCCGTGGATAAGCTGATAAGATTGATTTAGATCAAACGAAAACGCAGCCTTGAAAATTAACATGCGGAGCTTGCGCCGGGTCTAACCCGTGGCAACGCCGAGGCGCGGCCCGCCTTTCGCGGTCGTGTTCGCTCATTGGACCTGACCGGCCCGCATCCGCCGCCCACCCACCCTGGCCCAGCCAGATACCGGAGACAAGCATGGAAGACGTCGTCATCGTAGCAGCCGGCCGTACACCGGTCGGCAAATTCGGCGGCTCGCTCGCCAAGATTCCCGCCGCCGAGCTCGGCGCCCACGTGATCCGCCAGTTGCTGGCCAAGACCGGCATCGATCCGGCCAGTGTCAGCGAAGTCATCCTGGGACAAGTGCTCACCGCCGGCGTCGGCCAGAACCCGGCGCGCCAGGCCGCGCTGAAAGGCGGCCTGCCCGACATGGTGCCCGCCTACACCATCAACAAGGTTTGCGGCAGCGGCCTGAAGGCCACCCATCTCGCCACCCAGGCGATCCGCTGCGGCGACGCCCAGATCGTCATTGCCGGCGGCCAGGAAAACATGAGCGCCTCGCCGCACGTGCTGCCGAACTCGCGCGACGGCTTCCGCATGGGCGACACCAAGCTGGTCGATACCATGATCGTCGACGGCCTGTGGGATGTGTACAACCAGTACCACATGGGCGTCACCGCCGAGAACGTCGCGCGCAAGTACGACATCTCGCGCGCCGAGCAGGACGAATTCGCGCTGCAGTCGCAGCTCAAGGCCGAGGCCGCCGTGAAGGAAGGCCGCTTCAAGGACGAGATCATCCCGGTGGAGATCCCTTCGAAGAAGGGCACGGTCGTGTTCGATACCGACGAATACCCGAAACACGGCAGCACCCTGGAAGCACTGTCGAGCTTGCGCCCCGCTTTCAACAAAGAAGGTACCGTCACGGCCGGCAACGCGTCGGGCATCAACGACGGCGCCGCCGCCGTCATCATGATGAGCGCCTCGAAGGCGCGCGAACTCGGCTTGACCCCGCTGGCGCGTATCAAGGCGTATTCGTCGGCCGGCCTCGACCCGAGCATCATGGGCATGGGCCCGGTGTCGGCTTCGCGCCTGTGCCTGCAAAAGGCCGGCTGGACCCACGAAGACGTGGACCTGATGGAAATCAACGAGGCTTTTGCCGCGCAGGCGATTGCCGTCAACAAGGAAATGGGCTGGGACACGTCGAAGATCAACGTCAACGGCGGCGCCATCGCCCTGGGCCACCCGATCGGGGCCTCGGGTGCGCGCGTGCTGGTGACCTTGCTCCACGAAATGGCGCGCCGCGACGCCAAGCGTGGCCTGGCCAGTTTGTGCATTGGTGGGGGGATGGGCGTCGCGTTGGCGGTCGAGCGCGACTGATGTGGCTTGGCTGCGGCAGGTAGTTCCAGAAAAACGACGGACAAAAAACTAGGAGAAGACAAATGGCTAGAGTGGCATTAGTAACCGGCGGCATGGGCGGCCTGGGCGAAGCAATCTGCATCAAGCTGGCCGCATTGGGATATACGGTGGTCACCACGCACTCGCCGGGCAGCACCAAGGCCGAGAGCTGGCTGGCCGGCATGCGCGAGCAAGGCTACAACTTCAAGGCCTATGCCTGCGACGTGGCCGACTACGAGTCGGCCGCGGCCTGCGTGAAACAGATCGAGCAGGAAGTCGGCCCGGTCGACGTGCTGGTCAACAACGCCGGCATCACGCGTGACATGACCTTCAAGAAAATGGACAAGGTGAACTGGGACATGGTCATGAAGACCAACCTGGATTCCGTGTTCAACATGACCAAGCCGGTCTGCGACGGCATGGTCGAGCGTGGCTGGGGCCGCATCATCAATATCTCGTCGGTGAACGGCCAGAAGGGTGCCTTCGGCCAGACCAACTACTCGGCCGCGAAAGCCGGCATGCACGGCTTCACCAAGGCGCTGGCGCTGGAAGTGGCGCGCAAGGGCGTGACCGTGAACACCATCTCGCCGGGCTACATCGGCACCAAGATGGTGATGGACATCCCGAGCGACGTCCTGGAAACCAAGATCGTTCCGCAGATTCCGATGGGCCGCCTGGGCAAGCCGGAAGAA
>DAMABW010000098.1:0-12934 GCA_031999925.1 Massilia sp.
CACAAAGCCCGAGAGGAAGCGCTCGCCACGGTCCGTACCCGTACCGACGCCGACCCCGAAGGTAACGAACCACCGGTGATCTCGCCGCGCGCCCACCTGGTGCAGAACGACGACGCCCCCACCGCCGAAATGATCGCCCACGACGAAGAGCACTTCGCCGAGCACGAAACCAACCTGCTGCACGAGATCGACGCCGCCATCGGCCGCCTCGAATCCGGCGGCTATGGCGTGTGCGTGTCCTGCGGCTGCGACATTCCGGAAGAGCGCCTGCTGGCCACGCCCACGGTGCAGACCTGCATCCAATGCCAGGAACGCATCGAGCAGGAACAGGGCGCCGGGCGCGGCCCGACGATGTAAGTCCGGCGATGTAAGTCCGGCGATGTAAGTCCGGCGATGTAAGTCAGTGGTGCAGCCGGACCTTCGCCGTCCGGCACGGCGGCGGCACCGGCCGCTTGCCGACAAAGGCGTCGATGCCCTTCTCCACGCAGACGCTCGAGGTCCATAGCGCGAAGTGGGCGCCGTCGGCGATCGTGAAGACCTCGACCGGACCGCGATCGCGCAGCGCGGCCACGTGCCGCAAGGCGGCGTCGTACGGCGTCTTCGCATCGCGTTCTCCCTGGATCACCAAGGTGCGCGGCAAGCGCTGCGGCAGTGCCGCGAACATCGCGTCGCGCGCGTACAGCGGCAGGCCCGGCTCGACCAGCAGTCCCGGCAGCGGACTCGAAAACAGCAGTCCCTGCTCTTCCCGGACCACCGCGTCGCGCTCGCGGCCCGGCTGCAAGTTGTTTTCCGAGCCGCTGATGATGGAAACGAGCGCAATCGAAGGCGGCGACTGCGGGAAGGCGCCCAGCACCGCGGCTTCGCGCTCGATTTCCCGTGTCATCTCCCCGATGCCCTCGGTCTTGCCCTCTTCCAGATCCTTCAGCAGGTAGGGAATGCGCGTGGCGGCCTCGGGCACGTCGAGGCTGGCGCCGAAGAAGCGCTTCAGGCTCTTGCCGGGCACCGCGGCCTGCAGCGCCGGATTCGCGTCGAAGCGCGCCAGCACCCGGCGGTACAGCGCCTCGGCCGGCTCGCCCAGCTGGGCATGGCAATAATCGTAACCATCGCACCACGCCAGCAGCTTGCGCCCGGCGGCGTCGGTGGTGAGCGAGCGCCGGCTCAGGTCCGCGTTGGCGTCGTCCTGCAAGGGCACCAGCGAATCGAGCACCACGCCGTCGATGTTCGCGGCGCCCAGCGCCAGCGTGCGCAGCACCAGCTGGGTGCCGTAGGACACGCCATAGACCCAGGTCTGACCCTGGCCCGGGTTATTGGCGATCAGGCGCTTCAGGTCGTGCGCCGCGTTCGTTTGCGAGAACTGGCGCGCGTAGGCCGGGTTCTCGTTCAGGCGCCGGAAGCAGCTGGCCCATTCGGCGCCGGCGAGCGCGGTGCCGCCGGGCGAGGCCGCCGCTTCCTCGTCCGGGCACAGGCGCGTGGAGAATCCCGTGCCGCGGTGGTCCGGAACCAGCAGGTCGAATCCGGCAAAGGCCTTGCGCAGCACCGGCAGCAGGCCATAGAACGAGGCGCCCGATTCGCCCGGACCGCCGGCGACCAGCCACACCTGCCCGCGCGCCTGGCCGGCGGCCGGGAACTTGCGCACGAACAGCTGGAAGTCGCCTTTCGGCGCACCGGAAAGGCCGGAAGGGTCGGCGGCGACGCGCTCAATGGCGCACAGGCTGCCGGCCAGCGCCGGTTTGCTGGCGGCATCCTCGCAGGGAACGAAGTCGGCCGCCTGGACGGCGCCGGCGGCAGCCAGGGACAAGCCCAGGGACAAGGTTGCCACGCTCAGGCGGCGGCTCAGCTTCTTCATCGCGTCTCGTTTTCTTGTCAAAAAACTTAGAGTAACCGCGAGGAAACTTATTGTCGAGAAAGAATGAATCTGTATGTCATGTTGAACCTCAGCCGGCGGGCCGGTCGTCGTCGCGCAGCAGGCGCAGGGCCGGGCCTTCCAGGTCGTCGAACTGGCCGCTGTCGGCGGCGCCGAAGAAGACCCAGATCGCCACGGCCACCAGCACCAGGCTCAGCGGAATCAACAGGTAGAGTGCTTCCATCGCGTTTCCTTATTTTCTCGGCTTATTTTCTCAACCTCAGGGCATTCAACACCACGACCGCCGAACTGGCCGCCATGCCGACACCGGCCAGCCAGGGACTCAGCAGCCCGCTCGCCGCCAGCGGGATCGCGCACAGGTTGTAGAGGCTGGCCCAGGCCAGGTTCTGGCGGATGATGCGCAAGGTACAGCGCGCGGTGTCGGCGGCCTCGCACAGGGGCAGCAGGCTGTCGCCGAGCAGCACGCAGTCGGCATGCATCTGGGCCAGCGCGGCGCCCCCGCCCAGCGCGAACGACACGTCGGCCCCGCGCAGCACGGCGGCGTCGTTGATGCCGTCGCCGACCATCGCCACCGTCGCGCCCTGCGCCTGCAGCTCGCGCACGAAGTCCAGCTTCTGTTCGGGCAGCTGGTCGCCGGCCGCCAGGCGGATACCCAGGCGCGTAGCCACCTGTTGCGCGGCGCGCGATTCGTCGCCGCTGAGCAGGACCACGGTCTTGCCCGCCGCCTCGAAACGGCGCACGACGTCCATCGCTTCGGGCCGCAACGCGTCGGCGATGTCGAAGCGCGCAAGCCAGGCGCCCTGCCGGCCGAGCCAGACCGCGCTGCCTTCGCTGTCCGGCGCCACCGGCGTGCGCCGTTCGACCAGTGCGCCGACAAAGGCGGCGCTGCCGAGGCGGTAGCGCTCGCCGGCGATGCTGCCCTCGATCCCCTGGCCGACGGTGTAAGCAACGTCGTCGGCGTCGACGATCGGCGCGGACGCGGCGTTGCGGATCGCCTGCGCCAGCGGGTGCGCGCTGCCGGCTTCCAACGCCGCCGCAAGGGCCAGCGCGGTTTCGGGCGCGATGCCGTTGAAACCGCGCGTATCGCGCACACATGGCCGACCCAGCGTCAGGGTGCCGGTCTTGTCGAACACGACGTGGGTGGCGCGTTCCAGCGTTTCGAGCGCATGCGGCTGCACGGCCAGCACGCCGCGCCGCAGCAGGCGGTCGGTGGCCGCCGCCAGCGCGGTCGGCGTGGCCAGCGACAGCGCGCACGGGCAGGTCACCACCAGCACCGCGATCGCCGCCGGCCAGGCGCGCGCCGGGTCGATCAGTTGCCAGGCCGCGAACACGATCACGGTCAGCACCAGCAGGGCCGCCACCGACCAGGCGGCGACACGGTCGGCCCACAGCGCCAGCGCCGGCTTGCCCTGCCCCGCCTTGTCGACCAGGCGCACCAGCAGCGCCAGCGTGCTGTCGCGCGCCGCCGCTTCCACGCGCAGCACCACGGCCTGGGCCACGTTCACCGCACCGCCGGGCAGCAGGTCGCCGGGCGCCAGGCGCCGCGTTTTGCTTTCGCCGGTCAGCAGCGACAGGTCGGCCTCGGTTTCGCCTTCGAGGATCATTCCGTCGGCCGGCGCCGCCTGGCCGGCCGCCACCAGCACCACGTCGCCCGGCTGCAGCGCGCTGGCCGCCACCAGCTCGGTGCCACGCGCGGCGGGATAGTCCGGCATGCGCTGGCTGGACGCCGGCATCCCCTCTTGCAGCGTCTCGAGCGCGCGGGCGGCGCGGCGCCGCGCCGTGAGTTCCAGGTAGCGGCTGCCCAGCAGCAGGAAGACGAACATCGTGATCGAGTCGAACCAGACCTCCCCCTTGCCGTGGACCAGGGCCGCCGTGCTGCCGATGAAGGCGGCAGCGATGCCGAGCGCCACCGGCACATCCATGCCGGGCAGTCCGCGGCGCAGGTCGCGCCAGGCGCCGCCGAAGAAAGGCAGCGCCGAGTACAGCACCGCCGGCAGTGTGAGCACGAAGGAGGCCCAGCCCATCAGGGCCCTCATGTCGGCATCCATGGTGCCGTCGTCGGCCAGGTAGACCGGCACCGCGTACATCATCACCTGCATCATCGACAGGCCGGCCACGAACAGCTGGCGGAACAGCGTGCGGCGCGCGCGTTCGAGCTGCTCGCCGTGGCGCTGCCTGTCGTAGGGATAGGCGGTGTAGCCGATCGCGCGCAGCGCGCGCAGGATGTCGCTGACCTTGCACACGGCCGGGTCCCAGCGCACCCGCAGGCGCTCGCTGCTCACATTCAGCAGGGATTCGATCACGCCCGGCACGGCGTCGACGCGGCGTTCGATCAGCCAGACGCAGGCGGCGCAGCGGATGCCTTCGATCGTGAAGCTGCCCTCGCCGGTGTTGGCGGCCGTGTCGAACAGCGCCAGCGCGGGCGCTTCGGCGCTGTCGACCGTGGCGCCGTAGCCGCCGCGGGTCGCGTAGTAGTCGGCGCAGCCGGCATCGGCGATGGCCTGGGCCGCGCAAGCGCAGCCCGGGCAGCACATGGCGCGCTCGGCGCCATCGACGTGCGCGCGCCACCGCCCCTGCGCGGGCAGCGGCAAGCCACAGTGAAAACAGCCATCGGGTACGGATGGGTTCATCGCAGTGAGGTCATCCTCCGGGCCGGTCGCATGGCTGCCATCGTTCATGTCGCGGATGCGGGTGCGATGCACAGCAGGTGCAGCCAGCTCGGCGGCAGCCCGCTGGAGGCGCGCAGCAGGCCGGCCACGCCGAAGGCCAGTACCAGCGCGCCGCACGCGAAGCGCACCGCCGGCAAACGCAGCCAGCCGCGCAGGCGCGCACCAGCCAGGCCGAGCGCCAGCATCATCGGCAGCGTGCCCAGGCCAAAGGCCAGCATGGTCAGCGCACCCGCCACCATGGACCCGCTCAGCATGCTCGTCACCAGCACGCTGTAGACCATCGCGCAGGGCAGCCAGCCCCACAGGGCGCCGGCGGCGAACATGCGCCCCGGGGTGTCGGGCGGGCCGATCCTCTCCAGCAGCGGACGCACGCGGCGCCACACCAGTTGCCCCGCTTTCTCTATATGGGCGATGCCGGCCCAGGCCTGCATCAGGTGCAGGCCGAGGGCGACCAGCATCGCGTTCGCCAGCCAGTAGGCGGCCGCCTGCAACTGCGGCAGCGCGGACAAGCTACCCGCACCCTGCGCCACGCCGCCGGCCAGCGCGCCGGCCGTCATGTAGCTGGCGATGCGTCCCAGGTTGTAGGCGGCGACGTGCAGGCCGGCGCGGTCGGCGATGGCCGGACGCAGCGCGATCACCGCGACACCCGCGCGCGTGCGCGGCGTCCGCGCTGGACCCAGCGACAGCGCACCGACGATCCCGCCGCACATGGCGCCGCAGTGGACGCTGCCCAGCAGGCCGACCACGAAAATCGGGAACAGGCTGAGATTCATCTGCCTACACGGTGCGCGAGTAGCGTGGAACGCTGGATGGCGCCGCCAGGTAGCGGTCGAACACCATGCAGACGTTACGGATCAGCAGCCGTCCACGCATCGTCACCGAGATCCAGTCGCCCTCGATGGCGACCAGGCCATCGTATTCGAGCTGGCGCAGGGCCACCAGTTCGTCGGTGAAGTACTGGCCGAAGGCGATCGGGAAAGCCTGCTCGATGGCGGAGATCGACAGCTCGAACTGGCACATCAGCTTGCCGATGACGGTGCGGCGCAGCAGGTCGTCCATGCCGAGCGCGATGCCGCGCACGACCGGCAGCTCGTTGTTGTCGAGCGCCTCGTAGTAGTCGTCGAGCGTTTTCGCGTTCTGGCTGTAGGTGGCGCCTACCGCGCCGATCGCCGACACGCCGCAGGAAATCAGGTCGGTGTCGGCATGCGTCGAGTAGCCCTGGAAGTTGCGGTGCAGGCGACCCTGACGCTGGGCCACGGCCAGGTCGTCGCCGGGTTTCGCGAAATGGTCCATGCCGATGTAGACGTAGCCGGCCCCGGTCAGGCGTTCGATGCACAGGGCCAGCATCTGGAGTTTTTCGCTGGAGGACGGCATGTCGGCCTCGAGGATGCGCCGCTGCGGCTTGAACACGTGCGGCAGGTGGGCGTAGTGGTAGATCGAGATGCGGTCGGGGCTGGCGGCGATCACCTTGTCGATGGTGGCGGCCATGCTGGCCAGGCTTTGCTTCGGCAAGCCGTAGATCAAGTCGATGCTGACCGAACGAAAGCCGGCCTCGCGCGCGGCGTCGATGATGGCGCGCGTTTCGCTTTCGGGCTGGACCCGGTTCACGGCCTGTTGCACGTCGGGGTCGAAGTCCTGCACGCCCAGGCTGATGCGGTTGAAGCCCTGGCGGCGCAGGCTGTGCACGCGCTGCGGCGACACCGTGCGCGGGTCGACCTCGATCGCGTATTCGCCGGCTTCGTCGGGCGCGAACCTGAAACTGCGGCGCAGGTGGGCCATCAGTTCGCCCATTTGCTCGTCGCTCAGGTAGGTCGGCGTGCCGCCGCCGAAATGCAGTTGCTCGACGTCGTTCATGCCGGCGAAGAGCGCGGCCTGCATCGCGATCTCGCGCTTCAGGTAGCCGAGGTAGGTGGCGGCCTTTTCCCGATTCCTGGTGACGATCTTGTTGCAGGCGCAGTAGTAGCAGACCGTGTCGCAGAACGGGATGTGCAGGTAGAGCGACAGCGGACGCGCGCCGCCGCGGGTGCGCACCGAGGCGACGGCGTGCAGGTAGTCGCGGTAGGCAAAGCCGTCGCCGAAGCGGTCGGCGGTCGGGTAGGAGGTGTAGCGCGGACCGTTCTTGCCGAGCCGCCCGATGAGTTCGGGGTCGAAGTCGACGCTGTGGGCGACGGGGATGGTGGCGCGAAGCGGTGCACCGCGCTGCGCGCCGGTGGAAGTGTGCGGGTGAAGCATGGGAAACTCCTGCTGCCTGCCGGCCGCGGGGTGCGGCTCAGCTCGATAGAAAGAGTCTATTGATCAACCTCAGCGAAATCCTTGACCTACATCAAGCAGGACACATCCTGGCCGCATGTCCGGGCGGCCGGGCACGGCTCAACCGCGCCCGCGTCCCAGCCTGAACACCGACAATGCCTGCCCCAACTGCGCCGCCTCTTGCGCCACGTTCGCCGAGGCGCCCGCCGACTGCTCCACCAGCGCCGCGTTCTGGCGCGTGATCGTGTCGAGCCCGGCCATGGCCGCGCTGACCTCGGCGATGCCGCCGCCCTGGGCGCGGCTGGCCAGCGTGATGTCGTGCATGATGGCCGCCGCCTGCTGCACCGATCCCACCACTTCGCGCATGGTCTGGCCGGCTTCGCCCACCAGCGCATCGCCCTGCGCCACCTTGCGCACCGAGTCGTCGATCAGGGCCTTGATTTCCTTGGCAGCGCCGGCCGAGCGCTGGGCCAGGCTGCGCACCTCGCCGGCGACGACGGCAAAGCCGCGCCCCTGTTCGCCGGCGCGCGCCGCCTCCACCGCCGCGTTCAGCGCCAGGATATTCGTCTGGAAGGCGATGCCGTCGATCAGGCCGATGATGTCGACGATGCGCGTGGCCGAGGTGCTGATCTGCTCCATGGTGCTGCCGACGCGTTCGACCGCCCCGCCGCCGCGTCCGGCGACGCCGGCGGCCGCATCGACCAGGCCGTCGGCGCGCTGGGCGCTCTCGGCATTGCGCACGGCCGCCGCGGCGATCTGCCCGAGGCTGGCGACACTCGCTTCCAGGCTGGCCGCCTGCGCCTCGGTGCGGCCGGCCAGGTCGCTGTTGCCGGCGGCGATGTCACGCGTGGCGCGTTCGATCGAGCCGACGTTGCTGCGCACGTCGCCGACGATGGCGCGCAGGTTGATGTTCATCTGGCGCAGCGCCAGCAGCAGGTGGCCGAGTTCGTCGTCGGCGCCGGCCTGGCAGGCGTGCGACAGGTCGCCGCCGGCCAGCGCATGCACGCTGGCGGTGGCCGCGCGCAGCGGCGCGACCAGGCCCCGCTGCAGCCGTACCCAGGCGGCCAGCGTGCCGAGCACGCCGATGACTGCCAGTACGCGCAGGGCGGCGCCCTCGCTGGCCGCGCCCAGCACGGCCAGCAGCAGCGCCTGCGAACCCATGACCAGGCCGAGCCGGCGGCCCAGCGGCATCCGGCGCAAGGCGCCCAGGCGCGCCAGGAAGCCGGTCTTCACGGCGCGCCCGCCACGGATCGCCAGCCGGCCATGCTCGCCGCTACGGAAGCGCGCGTACAAGGCTTCGGCGGCGGCGGCCTGCTCGCGCGTGGGCGCGGTGCGCACCGACATGTAGCCCAGCACGACGCCGTCCTCGCGCACCGGCACCACGTTTGCCACCACCCAGTAGAAGTCGCCGTTCTTGCGGCGGTTCTTGACCATGCCGGTCCAGGGCCGGCCCGCCTGCAGGGTCTGCCACAAGTCGGCAAACGCCTCCGGCGGCATGTCGGGGTGGCGCACGATATTGTGTGCCTTGCCCAGCAACTCGGACTCGGAAAATCCGCTCACCTCGACAAAGCTCGGGTTGACATAGGTGATCCGGCCCTTGGTGTCGGTGGTGGACACGATGGACTGGCCTTCCTGCATCCGGTATTCGATGCCGGTGATGGGCAGATTGGTACGCACGGGGCTCCTTTGTTGCTCTATGGAAATATTGACCCTGCGATTGTACGCGACCTCTGGCCGTTTCCCGACAAACCTTATTCCTTTGGCAAACAAGATCGGGCGGCCAGTGGCGTCGCCGTCACACCCGCGCAACGTTCTGGACCGGATGTTAATATTGCCGGATGGACAATCTGACCCACTCCCTTGCCGGCCTCGCGCTCGGCGAACTGACCCACCGCCTGCTGCCCCCCGAGACCGATGCGCAGCGCGCCGGCACCCGGCGCCGCCTGCTGCTGACAAGCGCCGCGGTCGCCAGCAACTTCCCCGATCTCGACCTGGTCTTGACCGGGCTCGCGCCGGAACCGCTCGGCTACCTGCTGCATCATCGCGGGCATACGCACACGCTGCTGTATGCCCTGCCCCAGGCCGTGCTGATGCTGGCCGCGATCTGGCTGCTGTGGCCGGCGGCGCGCAAGCTGCTGCAAACCAGCGGCGCGGCGCGCCTGGGCCTGTTCGCCACCACCGTCCTCGGCCTGATCCTGCATTTGAGCATGGACGCGATGAACGTCTACGGCGTGCATCCGTTCGCGCCCTTCGATCCGCGCTGGTTCTACGGCGACATGATCTTCATCGTCGAGCCGGTGTTCTGGCTGGCGCTCGGCACGCCGCTCGCGGCCCACGTGGCGCGGCCCTGGCTGCGCCGGACCTTCCTGGCGCTGCTGTTGGTGGTGCCGCTGCTGTTCACCCTGGCCGGCTTCCTGCAATGGGGCTCGCTGGCCGGCCTGGCCGCGATCTGGCTGCTGGCGCTGGGACTGACCCGGCGCCGGGGCGAACGCGCGGCCCTGGTGTCCGGGGTGGCGACCGTGCTCGCCTTTGTGCTGGTGCAGGCCTGGAGCGCCGGCCTGGCGCGCGAGCAGGTGGCGGCCAGCCTGCGCGGCGCCGATCCATCGGCGCGCATCGTCGACACCGCGCTGTCGGCCTTCCCAGCCAACCCGCTGTGCTGGACCGTGGTCAGCGTGGCGGGCGACAGCGGCGACGGCTACACGGTGCGGCGCGGCGTGTTGAGCCTGACGCCGGGCATCGCGCCGGTTGCGGCCTGCCCCTTCAAGATCCACGGCGAGTACGTCGCGAAGACGTCCGCCGCCCTGGCCTGGGCCTGGGAAGAAAGCGGCTCGAAGGCGCGCCTGCAGGCGCTGCGCGCGTCCGACTGCCGGGTCGATGCCTGGCTGCGCTTCGCGCGCACGCCGTCGCTGGCCGGCGGCTACGCCACCGACGTGCGCTACGGCCCGCACGGCAGCCACAATTTCTCGACCCTGCCGTATGCCGCCCAGGCGGGCACGCCCTGCCCGTCGCCGCTGCCGGCATGGGGCTACCCGCGCGCCGACCTGCTGGACCTGCACTAGGTACAAGCCTCCGTCAAGCCCCGCATATTGTCGAGTTGCTAACGGATCACGGCGATTTCAATTGTCTGCCGTACAACTCGCTTCATGCGGTATGCTTGGATCTGGAACATGCCAATGTCTGAACCGCGTGGGCAAGCCCCTGCGCTCGTGCGGCCATGGCCAACCGGACCAGGAGAATGGATGACGCCGAAACGATTGCTGTGCATTGCCCCCGATAGTCTTGATGCGGCCGACATGCTGCGCGAGGCCATGCCCGACTGGGAGATCCGCCGTGTCGCGAGCCTGGACGAAGCCAGGTCCGAACTGCGCCAGCAGGCTTACCTGGTCGGATTGCTGATGCACGTGATCGGCTCGAAGCCGCATGCCGACATCGACCGTTTCCTGCGCCAGCACAGCGCCGTGCAATGGGTCGGCGTATTCCGTACCGAAACCCTGGCCGCCCCGGCCTGCCGCGACCTGGTCGCCGATTACCTGTGCGACTACCACACGGTGCCGGTCGACCTGCAGCGCCTGGCCCACACCCTCGGCCACGTCCACGGACATGCCCAGTTACGCCGCCCGCGCCCGCGCCCGGGTACCTCGCCCTCGTCCCTGATCGGCAGTTGCGAAGCCATGCAGCGCCTGCGCGGGCAGGTCGAGCGCGTGGCCAAGGTCGATGCGCCGGTGCTGATCTGGGGGGAAAGCGGCAGCGGCAAGGAACTCACGGCCCAGGCCATCCACCGCCAGTCGCTGCGCAGCACCGGGCCGCTGGTGCCGATCAATTGCGGCGCCATCGCCCCCAACCTGATCCACTCCGAACTGTTCGGCTACGAGCGCGGCGCCTTTACCGGGGCCAACCGCGACAAGGTCGGCCTGATCGAGTCGGCCAACGGCGGCACCCTGTTCCTCGACGAGATCGGCGATTTGCCGAAGGACTTGCAGGCCAACCTGCTGCGCTTTTTGCAGGAAAAAACCATCATCCGGCTCGGCGCCACGCGTGCGATCCCGGTGGACGTGCGCGTGATCTCGGCATCGCACGTGAATTTGCAGCAGGCGGTGGCGCGCGGCGACTTCCGCGAAGACCTGTATTACCGACTCTCGGTGCTGCCGGTGACGGTACCGCCGCTGCGCGAACGGCGCGACGACCTGGTCGAACTGGCCGAACACTTCTTCCACCAGCACGCGGCCGACCGGGCCCCCGGCCTGAAGGGTTTCAGCAGCCGCGCCATCGCGGCGATCACGGCGCATCACTGGCCGGGCAACGTGCGCGAACTGATCAACCGCGTGCGGCGCGCCATGGTGATGGCCGACGGCAAATGGATCGAACCCGACGACCTCGACCTGGTGATGCCCTCGCCGCCGATCGAGGCCGTGCTCGACGATGCGCGCTGCAGCTCGGAACGCCTGGCGATCCGCGCCTGCCTCGACCGCAGCGGCCAGAACGTCAGCCGCGCCGCGCGCGACCTCGGGGTCTCGCGCACGACGATGTACCGGCTGCTGGCCAAGCACAATATGCGTCCCTGAGCCGCTCCGGCGAGCGCTTGGGCGCGCTCTGCAGTTCTTGCCCCAATGAATGCCGGCCTCTGCCGGCATTGTTTTTTCCGTCCTACTCCCCGTCTCTTCCGCTCCCTTCGGCACCGCCTCGGTGCGTGCCCAGCCGTATCCCGCCTGCCTGCCAGCCTGCCTCCAACCTCGACGTAGGACTGGATGAAGGGGCGCCGTCAGAGCGAACTGTCACAGTTTCTATGCAGCATGGGTGAACACTCTGTCGCAGGAGTGTCCACCGCTTACTCAACAAAAAGGCACACAACTGTGCCGTTTTCGATACACACCACATGCATTAAATTCCTAACAACAATGCTTATTCGCAATTTTACTGTTTCCTAGAGGACTTATGCTGCAATTTCAATAACTTGAGCATGTTTTCACTTACCTGGCATTGGTCTTGCATAAGTGGCAGTCACTGGTACGACTGCCAGTCGGAACTCAACCACACACCCTAGGGGAATTTAAGCATGAACAAGACCTTGCTCGTTACCGCCCTGTCGCTCGCTTTCGGCCTGAATGCCCAAGCCCAGACGACGGATCCATCCACCAACTCGTCGACCAACGTCAGCCAGGACGGCAGCGGAATCAACGCCAACGACGGCGGCACCTCGACCTGGACCGACAGCTCGACCCGCGACAATTCGAACCAGGGCAACAACTCGTCGACCAACACCTCGACCAACACTTCCGACAGCTCGAACCAGGGTAACAACTCGTCGACCAACACCACGACCAACACGGCCGACAATTCGAACCAGGGCAACGACAACTCGACCGCGTCGAACACCCAGACCACGACGACCAACACCACCTCGGACAGCTCGAACCAGGGTAACGACAATTCGACCGCGTCGAACACCCAGACCACCAACAACAGCGCCGACAACTCGAACCAGGGCAACGACAACTCGACCCGCGACAACTCGAACCAGGGCAACGACTCGTCGTCGCAGGTGGCCGACAGCTCGGGCTCGAACAACGATTCGTCGACCCGCAACAGCTCGGGCCAGAACCGCAGCAGCGGCTCGTCGACCGCATCGGGCCTGGGCGCTGCGTCCGCAAACAACGGCGGCTCGGCCAACTCGAGCGTCGCCAACTCGTTCAACACCTCGAGCGCCACCGCCACCAGCTCGCTGAGCGGCACGGTCTCGGGCAACAACATCCAGAACATCGGTAACGTCGCCAACAACACCGGCGGCGCCAACGGCGCAGGCGCAACCGGCGGTGCTGGTGCTGGCGCATGGGGCGGCAACGCCAGCGGCGACGGCGGCAACGGCGCCACCGGCACGGGCGGCCAGGCAGCTTCCGGCTCGACCGGCGGCAATGCCACCACCGGCAACACCGGCAACTCGGATGCCATGGCTGGCGGCGCCACCGGCGGCGCAGGCGGCGCAGGCGGCGCGACCGGCTCGGCAACGAGCGGCTCGGGCGCGGCTGGCGGCGCAGGCGGCTTCGGCGGCGCAGGCGGCAACAACGGTAACGTCGCCGGCGGCAACGGCGGCGCGGCTGGCGCCAGCGGCGCCGGCGTGGGCGGCGCAGGCGGCTCGGGCACGACCGGCGACGGC
>DAMABW010000099.1:0-12918 GCA_031999925.1 Massilia sp.
GTCCAGCAACCGGTCGCGGCTGAGCACCTCGCCGGGATGCTCGACCAGCACCTGCAGCAGGCGGAACTCGGCGCCGCTCAACGCCACCGGCTTGCCCTCGCGGTCGAACAGTGCGCGCCGGCCGAGGTCGAGGGTCCAGCCGTCGAAGCGGTAGCTGTGCTGGGCATCTGGCGCGGCCGGCGCGGCGGCGCCCCTGCGCCAGCGCCGCAGCACGGTGCGGATGCGCGCCACCAGTTCGGGCGGATCGAAAGGCTTGACCACGTAGTCGTCGGCGCCGCTGTCGAATCCGGCCAGCTTGTCGGCGGAACGGTCCATCGCGGTGAGCAGGATCACCGGCGCCGTTTGTGCGCCGGCGATGCGGCGGCACAGCGACAGGCCGTCTTCGCCCGGCATCATCACGTCCAGCACCACCAGGTCGATGCGCTCTTGCGCCAGCAGCGCGTCCGCTTCGCGCGCATCGGCGGCGGCCAGCACGCGCCAGCCCTGGCGCTGCAGGTAGACGGTGAGGGACTGGCGGATATCGGGATGGTCGTCGACGACCAGCAGATGGGTGCCGGCCGTGTCAGGATGTTGTTCGCACCGCATGAATAACAATGATTCTCATTCGTATTGATGAGGCATTCTAGCAGCTGACCGGGTTTATGACATCAGCAATGGTACGTATGCCAGCGCCAATGCCAATGCCACCACCAGCGCCGCCGGCACCGACCACGCGCCCGAGCGCGGCGCATAGCTCAGTTGCAGGCCGACGGCAAGCGCCGCGAAGCTGAGCACGCCCAGCCAGCCGGCGATGCCGACCTGCGTGCCCCATGCCGCCACGGCCGGCCACAAGGCCAGCGCCAGCAAGGCCCAGCCGCCGGCGCGCAGCATCCGCACCTGCGGGGCCGCCAGCACGCGGCCGAGGAATTGCGCCTGATGGCGTTCCATCGCCAGCGACAGCAGGGCCATGGCGGCATACGCCAGGCCGAAGACGATCAGGGCGCTCATGGACGCACCTCGGCCAGCTTCGGTGCGGCGGCAGGCGATGCCGCCTTCGCCTTGGCTTCCTTGCGCCGCAGGTGCAGCACGATGTAGCCGAACAGGCCGCCGATGGCCAGCATGGCGAGGTCGAAGCCGGCAATGGCGCCCTGCCCCAAGCGCAGGCTGGTGAACAGGCCGTGGCCGCCGGTGAGCGGATTCAGGACCGGCAGCAACACGAACAGCAGGGCCACCGCGCCGCATTGTTCGCGCCAGGCGGCGCGCGCCGGACGCAGCAGCGCGTGCACCAGGCTCAGTGCCCAAACGATGAAGAAGCCGTTGATCTCCCAGGCGCCGCGTCCGGCCATCTCGAAGGGCAGCAATCGGTTCAGCCAGAAGTAGGCGGCGGTGGCCAGCGCGATGCCGGCAATCGCGGCGATGTTGGTCGACTCGACCAGACGGTGGCCGAAGGGCGTGTAACCGAGCTTGCGGCGTTCCGGCAGGCGCTTCACCACCCACAGCACCAGGCCGGTGCCGACCATCGCGGTGCCGATCACGCCCGACAGGAACAGCAGCCAGCGCAGCGGCGGTCCGGCGAAGCGGCCCAGGTGGGTGGCGCTGAAGACGTTGTTGACGGCGGCTGCGGCGCCGGGCTGCGCCTGCGGCGGCGTCTCCTTCAGTTGGCCGCTGGCGGCGTCGAACACCAGGCGGTCGGCACGGCCGCGCGTGCTCAAGCTGTCGCTGCCGTGGGCTTGCAATTCCACGGTGGCGCCGCGCGTGTTCGGACGGGTGACGGTGATGCGGCCGACTTCGCGTTCCGGCCATTGCGCCTGGGCGGTGGCAAGCATAGTACCGATGCCTGCCGCCAGGTCGACCGGCGCTGCGCCGCCTTGATCGCCCTGATTGCGCTGGCGGCCTTCGCGTCCCTCGCGGCCGCCGCGCCCTTCGCCCTGGCCGCCCGGCTGGGCCACGCCGCGCCGCTCCATCTGGTAGGCCTGGCCATTGCCGTTGTAGGCGACGTCCGCGCCCCATGGCATCAGGGGGCCCATCAACAGCAGCAGGCCGCTGAAGGTGATCATCACGTGGAATGGCAGGGCCAGCACGGCGGTGGCGTTGTGCGCGTCGAGCCAGGAGCGCTGCCCCTTCTTCGGGCGGAAGGTGAAGAACTCGGCGAAGATCTTCTTGTGCGTGATGACGCCGCTGATGATGGCGACGAACATGAACATGGTGGCGATGCCGACGATCCAGCGCCCGACTGCGCGCGGCATGGCGTGCAGCTCGAAGTGGAAGCGGTACAGGAAGTTGCCGCCCCGCGTTTCGCGCGGCACGATCTGCTCGCCCGTCGCTGCATCGAGTTCGGCGCGCTTGGTACCGGCACGGCCCTGCGCCGCGCCCTTGTCGCGCCAACTGGCCTGGATCGTGGTCTGGCGTTCGTTCGGCAGCTCCAGCGTCCAGGTGGTCGCCTGCGGCGCCAGCTTCTGCATGCCGGCCAGGCCGGCCTGCGCCGCCTGCTCCTTGCTGGCCGGGGCCACCGACGCATGCAACTCGGGCTTCATCCACAGGTTGATCTCGTCGAGGAAGTAGCTGAGCGTGCCGGTAAAGAACACGGCATACAGCAGCCAGCCGAGCAGGATGCCGGTCCAGGTGTGCAGCCACGACATCGACTGGCGCAAGCCTTCCGGTTTCGCGTCCATCCTCATGCCGCACCTCGCAGCAGCCAGGCGCCAAGCGCCAGCACCAGCGTCGGCAGCGCCAGCCCGATGCAGGCTTTCGTCAAGCGCGGCGTGGCGAACACCCACAATGCGGCGCAGGCATACACGACGAACGACAGCATGGTGGCGGCGGTGACGGCATCCATGCGCGTCATGCCGGTCTTCTGGAACAGCAGGCTCATGCAGATGGACCAGCTGGCTGCCAGCAGGTAGCTGCCGCCGGCGGCCAGCACGCTGCGCGCGGCGACGGCCCAGCGGTAACGTGCGATGGGCGTGAGCGCGGACGGCCCAGGCGGATTCGTGGGCGAAGCGGAGAGTGTCATTCCCGGTTATTCCTGTTGTGATGACGCCGACGACAGGCACAACCAGCCTGCCTCATCATGCGCAATTGAGAATGATACGCATTTGCGAGGCAGAAAGTTTGTCAAAGTGTGGCAAGGAATTGCTGGGAAGAACAGCTATATCGCCAGGTTGCCGGATATAACTGCGGAGCCCGTGTCTGAATGTCAGACCTGACCCCGGCTGTTTATTTACCGAGCAAAAAGACCAGCGGCAGTTCCAGCCGCGCCGCCCAGGACTTTTCGTTGTGGTCGTCGGCCGGGTACACCTTGCTCAGGTAATGCGCATCCGTATAACCCTTGTCGCGCACGATCTGGTCGACGAAGGTCTGGTAAGGCGCATACATCGCATCCAGGCCGACACCGCCGTGGTCCTGGTACAGCTTGTGCCCTTGCGGCGGCGGCAGCTTGTGGTTCAGGTAGTTGTAGGCGGCCAGCGGCAAGGTGGCATTGTGCTTGCCGGTGCCGGGCCAGTGCGTCGACAGCCCGGCCGCGCCGCCGAATACCTGCGGGTATTCGCTCATCGCGTACACCGAGATCAGCCCGCCCATGCTCGAGCCCATGATGAAGGTGCCGGCGGCATCGACGCGCGTGGCGTATTTGGCGTCGATCGCCGGCTTCAGTTCCTGCACCAGGAAGCGCAGGTAGTCGTCGGCTTCCGGTGCGTGCTTCAGGCCGTCGCGGATGAAGGCGGCGCGGGTGTCGGGCGACATCTCGTCGAGGAATTTTTCAGGAAAATATTCGAAGTAGCGGTTCTTGGAAATGTTGAAGACGCCGACGATGATGGTGTCCTCCACCTTCCCTTCGCGCATCAGGCGCGCCAGGGTTTCGTGCACGTTCCACGCGGTCTTGTTCCAGGTGGTGGCCGGGTCGAACAGCATCTGGCCGTCGTGCATGTAGAGCACCTGGAAGCGCTTGCCGGCGCGCACCTTGGCCGCGTAATCGCCGGGCACCCACACTTCCACCGGACGCGCCTCGACGAACTTCGACGGCGCCAGCGCCAGGCGTTCGAGCTTGCCGACGGTGACGCGCGCGGCGGCGGGCTCGCCCGCAGCGGCGGGCGCGGCGGGCGCGGCCAGGGCCGGCACGGCAGCGGACAGGACGGACAGGCAGAAGCAGGCTTTGGCAAACAAGGTCACGAGGTCTCCGGGCATTTTATTGATGAGTTGCCATTATGCCCGCAGCACGAACGGGCGTGAACGACGCGGCAAGCTTGCGCGGCGTCTCGAATAATATGCAACCCGGCTGGCAGCCCCCAGGCGGCCCCAACAGGCCCAACCATGGAATAGTTGCCTCCAACGGCTCCGGTGCACACGAATGACGGCGCCAGGGCAAAAACACCAAACTTGTCTATACCGCACACCGTTGAACTTGTTAATTATTGTTTAATTAAGTTTCCGGTATGATTGGCTCCGAATTCATCAATTTCAGACATCCACATTTGGCGGAGGAATGCGCATGACTACGCAGGCACGAAGATTCGCCAGGCGCGAGATGGACACCCCGAAAGACATCGCGGGCGCGGAGCTGGACATGGTACGGCAGGAACTCGAAGACCGTCTGGCCGCCTTGCTGGCAGACAGCGGCCCAAGCGCCGACCGCCTGGCCGCCGCCATGCGCGCCGCCGCCCTCGGCTCCGGCAAGCGCATGCGTCCGCTGCTGCTGATGCTGGTCGCGCGCGACCTCGGCTGCGATTCGCCCGCCCTGATCGACGTCGCCTGCGCTGTCGAACTGGTGCACGCGGCTTCGCTGGTGCTCGACGACATGCCCTGCATGGACGATGCCCAGCTGCGCCGCGGCAAGCCGACGATCCACGTGCAGTATGGCGAAGACGTGGCCATCCTGGCCTCGATCGCCCTGCTCAGCCGCGCCTTCGGCATCCTCGGCTCGGCCCAGGACATCCCGCCGGCGGTACGCGCGCGGCTGGTGGCGCGGCTGTCGGAAACCATCGGCGCGCAAGGCCTGGTGCGCGGCCAGTTCCTCGACCTGCAGGCCAGCGCCCGCTCGGCCGAGGACATCGCCACCACCAACGAACTGAAAACCGGCGTGCTGCTCGGCGCCGCGGTCGACATGGCGGCCATCATTGCCGAAACTGACGATTGCGTGGCCCGCTCGCTGCGCGCCTTTGCCCTGGCCGCCGGCCACGCCTTCCAGATCCGCGACGACTTCCAGGACGGCCCCGGCATGGACCCGAGCGTCACCGGCAAGGACACCGGCAAGGACGTGAACAAGGCCACCTTCATCAACACGCTCGGCTTCGACGAAGCGCGGCGCCGCCTGATGGACCACTTGCACGAAGCCGACCGCTGCCTGACCGACGCCATCGGCAGCAAGCAGGGCACGCGCCGCTTCGTGGGCAGCCTGTTCGGCGGCGGCGCGGGACAGTACTTCGCCGGCCAGCAAGCCGACTATGCCGTGCGCCACTGAGCATGGCCCGCGTCCCGTCGAACCAACCCGTGTAATCGAAGGAAGCATCGCATGGCCCACTTCGGCGTGGTCGCACCGGCGTTCTACAGCCACTACAACGCAATGGCGGCGCTCGGCGCCGAGCTGGCCGCGCGCGGCCACCGCATCACCTTCCTGCACCAGTTTGACGCCGGCGCCTACCTGAAGGACCCGCGTCTCGCCTTTCACGCCGTCGGCGCCGACACGCATCCGGCCGGCTCGCTGGCCGCCTCGATCGAACGCGCCGCCAATCCCGGCGGCCCGCTCGGCCTGCGCCGCGTGATCCAGGACATGGCGCGCACCACCGCGATGCTGTGCCGCGAACTGCCGCCCGCCATCGACAAGCTCGGCATCGACGCGCTGCTGTGCGACCAGATGGAAGCGGCCGGCGGCCTGGTGGCCGAAGGCATGGGCCTGCCCTTCGCCTCGGTGGCGAACGCGCTGCCGGTGAACCGCGAACCGGGTATTCCGCTGCCGGTCATGCCCTTCGATTACGAGGACAGCGAGCGCGCCCGCCAGATGGTCGAGGGCAGCACCCGCGTCTACGACTGGCTGATGTCGCCGCACGCCGAGGCAATCGCGGCGGGCGCGCGCAGCCTGGGTGTGCAGCCGCGCGGCGCCATGCACGAATGCCTGTCGCCGCTGGTCGAGGTGAGCCAGACAATCGACAGCTTCGATTTCCCGCGCCGGGCGTTGCCGCCGCATTTCCACCATGTCGGCCCGCTGCGCTCCGCACATACCGCGCGCATCCCCGACGACGGCCGCCGCATGCCCGACATCGCGCCCGACCGTCCCTTCGTCTTCGCCTCGCTCGGCACCCTGCAGGGCGGGCGCTTCGGCCTGTTCAAGCGCATCGTCCAGGCCTGCCGCAAGCAGGACGTGCAGCTGCTGCTGGCCCACTGCGGCGGCCTCGACGAACGCCAGGCGCAAGCCTTGCGCGACGCCGGCGCCGACTGGGTGGTTGCCTTTGCGCCGCAAGAACAAGTGCTGGCGCGCGCCGACGCCGTCATCTCGCACGCCGGCTCGAACACGGTGATGGATGCGATCGCCGCCAGCACGCCGATCCTGGCGCTGCCGATCGCCTTCGACCAACCCGGCGCCGCGGCGCGCATCCGCCATGCCGGCATCGGCCTGTCGGCGTCGCCGCGTTTCGCCAGCCCGGCGCAGATCGGGCGCCTGTTGCGGCGCCTGCTCGACGAACCCGGCTTTGCCACGCGCATGGCGCCGCTGGCCGCCGACCTGGCGCGCGCCGGCGGCACCCCGCGCGCAGCGAGCCTGATCGAAGATGCGCTGGGCCTGCGGCATCCCGCCGCATGCGACAACGCGCAGGCAGCGGCACCGGCTAGCGTGGCCAGCCTTGGATAAACCGGCCATGGCAACCAGTCCGGAATACGACCTGATCCTCGTCGGCGGCGGCCTGGCCAACGGCCTGATCGCCTGGCGCCTGCACATGGGGCGGCCCGGCTTGCGCATCCTGCTGCTGGAAGCGGCTGAACAGATCGGCGGCAACCACACCTGGTCTTTCCACGATGGCGATTTGACGCCGCAGCAGCATGCCTGGATCGCGCCCATCGTCGCCAGGCGCTGGCCGCGCTACGAGGTGGTCTTTCCCGACTACGCGCGCACGCTCGACAGCGGCTACGCCAGCGTCACCTCGCAGGAATTCGCACGCGTGATCGCGCAGGCGCTCGGCCCGGCCTTGCGCACCGGGGTGCGCATCGCCTCGCTCACGCCGACTTCGGTCACGCTGGCTGGCGGCGCCACCCTGCAGGCACGCGCCGTGATCGACGGCCGCGGCGTGCGCGCCACCGAGCGCCTGTCCCTCGGCTACCAGACCTTCCTCGGCCAGGAAGTACGCCTGGCCGCGCCGCACGGCCTGGCCGCCCCGATCATCATGGACGCCAAGGTGCCGCAGCAAGGCGGCTACCGTTTCGTCTATACCCTGCCCTTCGACGACCATACGCTGCTGATCGAAGACACGCACTACGTCGACACCGGCGCCTGGGAGCCCGAGCGCCTGCGTGCGAACATCGCCGCGTATGCGCAGGCGCGCGGCTGGCGGATCGCCGAGGTGCTGCGCGAAGAACACGGCTCGCTTCCCATCGTGCTGGCCGGCGACTTCGACGCCTACTGGCGGGAGCTCGATGGCCAGCCCTGCGCCGGACTGCGCGCCGGTCTGTTCCACTCGACCACCGGCTATTCGCTGCCGCATGCGGTGCGCCTGGCCGAGCGCATCGCCACCCTCATCGACAACGGCGCCGAATCCAGCGCTCCGCGCCTGTTCGCCGCGATTCGCGACGAAGCGCGGCAGGAGTGGCGCAGCCAGCGCTTCTTCCGCCTGCTGAACCGCATGCTGTTCCTGGCCGGCAGCCCCGACCAGCGCTGGAGCGTGATGCAACGCTTCTATCGCCTGTCGCCGCGCCTGATCGAGCATTTTTATGCAGGCCGCCTGCGCCTGCGCGACAAGGCGCGCATCCTCACCGGCAAGCCGCCCGTTCCCCTGCTGGCAGCCTTCGAGGCAGCCCGCAAGATCCACCCTCGTCAGATCAGGAAACCCGAATGAACCAACAACAAACCGCCGTGGTCATCGGCGCCGGATTCGGCGGCCTGGCCCTGGCCATCCGCCTGCAGGCGCGCGGCATCCAGACCACCCTGCTGGAAAAACGCGACAAGCCGGGCGGCCGCGCCTACGTGTACGAAGACCAGGGCTTCGTGTTCGACGCCGGCCCCACGGTGATCACCGATCCGTCCTGCATCGAGGAGCTGTTCACGCTGGCCGGCAAGCGCATCGAGGACTACGTCGAGATGCTGCCGGTCGAGCCCTTCTACCGCCTGTGCTGGGAAGACGGCAGCCACTTCGATTACCTGAACAACCAGGAAGCGCTGGACCGCCAGATCCACGCGCGCAATCCGGCCGACGTCGAAGGTTATAAACGCTTCCTGGCGTATTCGAAGGCCGTGTTCGAGGAAGGCTACATCAAGCTCGGCACCGTGCCTTTTCTCTCTTTCCGCGACATGATCCAGGCCGGCCCGCAACTGGCGCGCCTGCAGGCCTGGCGCAGTGTCTACGGCATGGTCTCGCGCTTCATCCAGGACGAGCACCTGCGCCAGGCATTCTCCTTCCACTCGCTGCTGGTGGGCGGCAACCCCTTCGCCACCTCCTCGATCTACACCCTGATCCACGCGCTGGAACGGCGCTGGGGCGTGTGGTTCCCGCGCGGCGGCACCGGCGCGCTGGTGAAGGGGCTGGTCAAGCTGTTCCAGGACATCGGCGGCCGCTTCGAATTGAATGCCCCAGTGGCGCGCATCGAAACGAGCAACGGCCGCGCCACCGGCGTGCGCCTGGAAGATGGCCGCCTGTTCGCGGCCGACGCCGTGGCCTCGAACGCCGACGTGGTCCATACCTACGCCAAGCTGCTCGGCCACGATGCGCGCGGCACGGCGGAAGCCGATTCGCTGAAAAAGAAACGCTTCAGCAATTCGCTGTTCGTGCTCTACTTCGGGCTCGATCATCACCATTCGCAGCTACAGCACCATACCGTCTGCTTCGGCCCGCGCTACCGCGAACTGATCAAGGACATCTTCAACGGCGAATCGCTGGCCGACGATTTTTCGCTCTACCTGCACGCGCCCTGCGTTACCGACCCGTCGCTGGCGCCGCCCGGCTGCGGCAGCCATTACGTGCTGGCGCCGGTGCCGCACCTGGGCAATGCGCCGATCGACTGGGAAGTCGAAGGCCCGCTCTACCGCGACCGCATCTTCGAGTATCTGGAAAAGCGCTACATGCCGGGCTTGCGCAGCCAGCTGGTCACCAGCCGCATCTTCACGCCGCTCGACTTCCGCGACCAGCTCAATGCCCACCACGGCTCGGCCTTCTCGCTGGAGCCGATCCTCACGCAAAGCGCCTGGTTCCGCCCGCATAACCGCGACGCCGAGCTGGCCAACGTCTACCTGGTCGGCGCCGGCACCCATCCCGGCGCCGGTGTGCCGGGCGTGATCGGCTCGGCCAAGGCAACCGCCGGCCTGATGCTGGGCGAGGTGGCGGCATGAGCGAAGCGCTGATGCAGCATGCGACCCAGACCATCGAGGTTGGGTCGAAGAGCTTTGCGGCGGCGGCGAAACTGTTCGATGCGGAGACCCGGCGCGGTGTGCTGATGCTGTACGCCTGGTGCCGCCATTGCGACGACGTGGTCGATGGCCAGGAACTCGGCTTCGTCCCGGCGGCCAGCGCACCGGCGCCGCACGACGCGGTCAAGGAGCTGGCCCTGCTGCGCGACCAGACCCGCCGCGCCTATGCCGGCGAAGCCATGCACGATCCGGCCTTTGCCGCCTTCCAGGAAGTCGCGCTCAAGCACGGCATCGAGCCGCGCTACGCCTACGACCACCTGGACGGCTTTGCGATGGACGTCGAGGAAGCGCGTTACGAAACCATTGAGGACACCCTGCGCTACTGCTACCACGTGGCGGGCGTGGTCGGCCTGATGATGGCCTCGATCATGGGCACGCGCGATCCGGCCGTACTGGACCGCGCCTGCGACCTGGGCCTGGCCTTCCAGTTGACGAACATCGCGCGCGACATTGTCGACGATGCGCGCATCGGGCGCTGTTATTTGCCGGCTGCCTGGCTGCGCGAAGCCGGCATTCCCCAGGACGAGATCGCCCTGCCGCGCCACCGCGAGGCATTGGCCAAGGTGGCCGCGCGCCTGGTCGACTATGCCGAACCCTATTACGAATCGGCCGCTGCCGGCCTGGCCGCGCTGCCGCTGCGATCAAGCTGGGCGATCGCCACGGCGCGCCTGGTGTATCGGCAGATCGGGATTGTCGTGAAGCGGCGCGGCCCGCGCGCCTGGGACGAACGCGCCGGCACGAGCAAGCTGATGAAGCTCTGGCTGCTGCTACGCGGCGGCTTTGACGCGCTCAGTTCACGGATTCGGACGACGACGGCGCCGCGCCCTGCCCGGCTGTGGGCGCGTCCTTCTGTTGACTCTGCTGCTGACCCTGCTGGCGGCGCTGCAGGCGGCCTCCGTGCAGCGCGTGCAACTGCTGCTTGAGGCTGTCGGCCGAGGGCGCGTACAGGAAACCGAAGGAGACCGCGCCCTCCTTGCCATCGACCGCGTGGTGCATGCGGTGGGCCTGGTAGAGGCGCTTGAGGTAGCCGCGCTTGGGCACGTAGCGGAAGGGCCAGCGCCCGTGCACCAGGCCGTCGTGGGCGACGAAATAGAGCAGGCCGTAGGCCGTCATGCCGGCGCCGATCCACTCCAGCGGATGGTAGCCGCGCGTGCCGGCGTAGATCAGGGCGATGGCGATGCCGGCGAAGACGACGGCATACAAATCGTTCTTCTCGAACCAGCCAGTGCGCGGTTCGTGGTGCGACTTGTGCCAGCCCCAGCCGAAGCCATGCATGACGTACTTGTGCGCGACGATGGAGAAGAGTTCCATGAACACGACGGTGAGCACGACGATGAGGATATTCAGCAGCATGGTTGACAGGATAGACGTAACGAAGTGACAAGAAAGCCGGGATACCCACAGCCTACCATGGCGCATGGCGCGCACGGCTGGGAACCTGGCCCCTCCATCACATTACATAAAGGATGACGCATGTTTTTCAGGAAGCTTTTCGGTTGTGCTCTCGTTTGCGCCCTGGGCGCGCATGCCGCTGCCGCGACGGTCGAGGTCCGCGTGTCGGGCGTGACCGCTGGCAAGGGCAAGGTGAATGTCGCGCTGTGCGACAAGGAACGCTTTTTGAAGCAATGCGGCTACAGCGGCTCGGCGCCGGCCAGGGCGGCCGAGACGGTGGTGACGCTGAAGGACATCCCGGCCGGCACCTGGGCCGTGCTCGCCTACCAGGACGAAAACGAAAACAATGAACTCGACCGCAATTTCATCGGCATTCCGAAGGAGAACTACGGTTTCAGCCGCGATGCGCGCGGCAAGTTCGGGCCGCCGGGCTTCGAGGATGCGGCCATCGAGGTGAAAGACGGCACCACGGTGGCGCCTGTGAAGCTGAACTAGGCATAAACCAGGGTGCAGGCGGTCACGCTCGACAAGCAGGCTGAAGCTGTTCAATAGACGGCAATGGGGCAGCGGCAAGGCTAGCTTCCATCGATCACCCGCATCAGGAAATGCATCTTGCGCGGCGCCCGGTGCCGCTCGTGGATTTCCCGCGTCAGCACTTCCACCCGGCGCGGCTGCAGCGCCAGCTGGCGCACGTCGATCGGCGCGCCGGCCGCCAGGTTGCCTGCGAACTGGGCCGCCAATTGCTGCGACACCGTCCCGGTGAGCGTGACCGCCACCCCGTGCAGCGTCGTCTTCAGCTCGAAGCTGCGCGATTCGGGCAGGACGAACACCGTTCCCACGAATTCATTGCCGTGCTCTTCCATGGTTGTCTCCATCGATGACCATCGCGTCTTCATCATAGCAAGCCGGCGGCACAGTTCAACATCGGCACTTGTATCTGGCAGCGCCGGCATGCATGCAAATGTGACAATTGAAGAGAATGTGTTTGTTCGTGCAATGCTAGAGTTCGTTCTCGTGGGCATTTTGCCCGTCTGAACTTCTAAGGAGCAATGATGAAAGGACTGCTTTTGTTGGCAGGATTGATGTTGTCTCTTGTCGGGTGCGCCAGCACTGCCGACACCAATCCGGGCCAATCCTCACGCAAGGAACGCGTTTCCGACGCCTCTGCGCGGACCGGCTCCATGATTCCCCGCAAGCGATCCGAGCGCGGCGCGACCGATACCGTTGAAATCGACAAGCAAGCTCTCGAGAACGAGCGCATGAACAACAACGGCACCAACAACGGCGTCGGACGCTAGGCCCGCCCAGTCCCATCGATCACCCGCAGCAGGCAATGCATCTTGTGCGGCACCCGGTGCCGCTCATGGATTGCGGCCTCAGCACGATCGGCAAGCCGGCAACTCGCGCCGCCGGCATGCAACTGGCGCCGGCAGGGCCGCCCTTCGTCGCATCGGCCCACGACCGACAAGGCGCACCGCTACAGTGGCTTCACCCTACAACGCCACTGGAGAACGCCATGACACCGCACCGCCTTGCCACCTGCTTCGCCTTCGTCCTTGCCGCCGCAACCGCCAGCGCCCATGCCGGCGACCTGAGCATCACCGTCGAAGGCGTCAAGAACGACCAGGGCCAGATCATGGTCGCGCTCTACGATTCGGCCGACGGCTTCCTGAAACGCACCGTGAAGGCCGGCGCCGCCCCGGCCGCGAATGGCAGCACCAGGGTCACGATCAAGGACGTGCCGGCCGGGGAGTACGGCTTTGCCCTGTTCCACGACGCCAACGGCAACGGCAAGATGGACAAGAACATGATGGGCATCCCGTCCGAGGACTATGCCTTCAGCAACAATGCCCTCGGCAACATGGGGCCTCCGTCTTTCGAGCAGGCGCGCTTCGCCGTGCCGGCCGCCGGCGCCGCTGTCACCGTTTCGCTGCGCTGAGGCTGCC